>NZ_JACJQM010000060.1:0-34487 GCF_014696655.1 Nostoc sp. FACHB-888
AGCGGTCGCGTGATCAGCACTTGGGCTGATGTAATCAACCGGGCTAACCTGGGTATGGAAGTAATGCACGAGCGTAATGCTCACAACTTCCCCTTAGATTTGGCGGCTTCTGATGTTGCTCCTGTGGCAATGAGCGCTCCTGCTATCAACGGTTAATTCTGAAAGTTTCGCTCTTATTAAAAAGCGCTCTCCCAAAAGGGAGGGCGCTTTTAATTTAAGTTAGGGTATTGTACTTATTTATAGATAGGACTGACGCACGAGTTACGGAATAACATAGACACGTTCGCGAAGCGTCTCCCCTTGGGAGAAGCGTTGAGGCGGGGGTCTTACAGCGATTCGATAAAAACTCAGAGACAATTTTGCATAAATGCTAAAAAATAGCGAAAAATTCTACAAATGCAAAAATAAACTTTTGTAAGAACTCTAGGTAGAATACATAAGCCTCACCTTTTTTCTCAAAATCATGGGCAACATTTTTGGTCATCTATTTCGCATCAGTACCTTTGGCGAGTCTCACGGCGGCGGTGTGGGGGTTGTGATTGATGGTTGTCCTCCACAACTAGAAATTTCGGCAGAAGAAATTCAAGTAGAACTAGATAGAAGACGTCCCGGACAAAGTAAAATTACGACGCCTCGCAAAGAAGCGGATACCTGCGAGATTTTATCAGGGGTATTTGAAGGCAAAACATTAGGAACGCCTATAACCATTTTGGTGCGGAACAAAGACACTCGTCCCCAAGATTACGACGAGATGGCCGAGAAGTATCGCCCTTCTCACGCAGATGCAACTTATGATGCCAAATATGGCATTCGCAATTGGCAAGGTGGGGGTAGGTCGTCAGCGCGTGAGACAATCGGAAGAGTAGCAGCAGGTGCGATCGCTAAAAAAATTCTTCGTCAAGTCGCCAATGTCGAAGTTATCGCTTACGTTAAGCGCATCAAAGACTTGGAAGGTGTAGTTGATCCAAATACTGTCACCTTAGAACAAGTGGAAAGCAATATCGTCCGTTGTCCCGATGCTGATTGCAGCGATCGCATGATTGAATTAATTGAGCAAATAGGTAGACAAGGTGATTCAATCGGCGGTGTAGTAGAATGTGTGGCGCGAAATGTGCCGAAAGGTTTGGGCGAACCAGTATTTGATAAATTGGAAGCTGATATCGCTAAGGGTGTCATGTCTCTTCCTGCTAGCAAAGGCTTTGAAATTGGTTCCGGTTTTGGGGGAACGCTGCTAACGGGAATTGAACATAACGACGAATTTTATATTGATCAAAATGATCAAATCCGCACGCTAACAAACCGTTCTGGTGGTATTCAAGGGGGGATTTCTAACGGCGAAAATATCATTTTACGAGTTGCATTTAAGCCGACAGCAACAATTAGAAAAGAGCAGAAAACTGTAACTCGTGAAGGCGAAGAAACGCTATTAGCAGCAAAAGGACGCCATGATCCTTGTGTATTACCGCGTGCAGTTCCAATGGTTGAGGCAATGGTGGCATTAGTGCTGTGTGACCATCTGTTACGGCATCATGGGCAGTGTAAGGTCTTGTAGGAAACTTTAACTGACAAAAAAATATTTATTTTCTTGTGAGAATTGCCGACTCTCTCCTGCTAAAGCCGAATTGCAAAGCCTACAAACTGCCCTGAATCGAACTCCAGCAGAAATAGCGATCGCACAAGAACGCATTGCTCAATAAAAAGCTACGGGGCAAGGTAACATCGCCACATTAAACAAAGAACGCAACGCGCTGATTCAGAAACGAATTTCCCCCTGCCTCCTGCCTCCTCCCCTAATTCCAATCCTGTTCCTCTTTCTTCCCCCGACTTTTGTAAATTCCCCCCAAGTTGTGAATTTGACGAGTTTTCTCAAAAAGCTCGGTTTCGGTCAAACCCCACTGCTGCAAGGCTTTATCTAGGTCTTTTTGGATGTCTCTTGCCCCTGGAAACCCTTGATAACGCATTCGCAATCTAGCTAATTCTGCTAAGTTATAGTCTGTCGCCTCTTGAGCGAGTAAAATATCAATAAGGGTGCGATCGCGGTTATAAAGAGGGTGTTGTTGGTCTTTACCTCCCGTTGGTTGAGTCATAATGAGTCTTGAGTGTTAAGTGTTAAATCCTGAGTTTTTAGTTTAGCCCAGAGCACAGGAGTATATAAGGCAAAGGTAAATCACTAAACACTGAAACCTTAATTGTTAAATATACAACTACTCATTTCCTAATTACTCTACACAGGGCTAAAGGCCCTGCTATCGCTAATCCCACTCAAAACTCTTACAGACGGCAACTACACCTGAGGCTTACGGCTCTCACCACTGCCGCGAAAGTTTAAATAAAGTTACATTAGTCCTAAGAAAATACAAAAAACTTTAGATGAGGGTGAATTTTATCTCACCCAAAGTCCAAGCAGCGAGGGAGCAAGAACCCATTATGTTTGAACACTTCACTTCCGAAGCCATTAGAGTAATTATGTTAGCTCAGGAGGAAGCCCGTCGCCTGGGACACAATTTTGTAGGAACTGAACAAATTCTCCTGGGTTTGATGGGAGAAGGAACTGGGGTTGCTGCTAAAGTGCTGGCCGAATTAGGCGTTACCCTCAAAGATGCACGTCGCGAGGTAGAAAAAATTATTGGTAGGGGTTCTGGCTTTGTACCACCAGAAATTCCTTTTACTCCTAAAGTAAAAAGCCTCTTCGAGCAATCGTTTAAAGAAGCTCATAGTCTGGGACAGAATTACATCAACACTGAACACTTACTTTTGGGATTGACCGAGGCTGGTGAAGGTGTCGCCGCCAAAGTCCTGCAAAATCTTGGAGTTGACTTTAAGAGTGTCCGCAGTGCTATAGTTCGCCGTTTGGGTGAAAATGCACCAGCTTTAGCTGGTGGTGGTAGTCAAAAACGCACCCAACCGCTAAGTATGGAAGAGTTTGGCAGAAATTTGACCAAACTAGCACAAGAAGGCAGACTCGACCCCGTAGTTGGTCGTGAGAAGGAAATTGAGCGGGCTATCCAAATTCTTGGTCGCCGCACTAAGAATAACCCAGTGTTGATTGGAGAACCAGGGGTTGGTAAAACTGCGATCGCAGAAGGTCTAGCTCAACGGATCATCAACCAAGATGTACCCGAAACCTTACAGGATAAGCAAGTTATCAGCCTCGATATGGGGTCATTGGTAGCTGGAACTCGCTTCCGTGGCGATTTTGAAGAACGCATCAAAAAAGTCGTAGAAGAAGTCCGCACTGTAGGCAATATCATCTTGGTGATTGACGAAATTCACACCTTGGTTGGCGCTGGTGGTACAGAAGGTGGTTTGGATGCAGCAAACATCCTCAAACCTGCCTTAGCACGCGGTGAACTCCAGTGCATCGGCGCAACTACCCTCGATGAGTATCGTAAGCACATCGAACGCGATGCCGCCTTAGAGCGTCGTTTCCAACCAATTATGGTCGGGGAACCCTCAGTAGAAGAAACCGTACAAATTCTTTACGGCTTGCGCGGCGCTTACGAACAGCATCACAAAGTCACAATTTTGGATGCGGCACTTGTAGCAGCAGCAGAATTATCAGACCGCTATATTAGCGATCGCTTCTTGCCAGATAAGGCAATAGACTTAATTGATGAAGCTGGTTCTCGCGTTCGTCTGCGGAACTCTCAAAGTTCTCCTAATAAAGAACTCAAGCGTGAACTTGCTGGCGTTACCAAAGAAAAAGAAGCAGCAGTCAGAGTCCAAGATTTTGACAAAGCTACACAACTGCGCGACCAAGAGTTAAAACTCGCAGAACAACTGCAAGCAACGTTTGCACAAAACGATCAACCTGTCAACTCCACCGTAGTTGACGAAGAAGACATCGCCCAAATCGTTGCCTCTTGGACTGGCGTACCAGTTAACAAGCTGACTGAATCTGAGTCAGAATTGCTTCTGCACCTAGAAGACACTCTGCATCAACGGCTCATCGGTCAAGAGCAAGCAGTTTCGGCTGTATCTCGCGGTATCCGTCGCGCCCGTGTTGGCTTGAAAAATCCCAATCGTCCCATTGCTAGCTTTATCTTCTCTGGCCCTACCGGAGTTGGTAAAACAGAATTGGCGAAGGCACTAGCTTCCTACTTCTTCGGTGCGGAAGACTCCATGATTCGCCTAGATATGTCCGAATACATGGAAAGCCATACCGTCGCCAAGCTAATTGGTTCGCCTCCTGGTTATGTAGGATACGATGAAGGCGGACAACTTACAGAAGCCGTGCGGCGGAAACCTTACACAGTCTTGCTATTCGACGAAATCGAAAAAGCACACCCCGATGTATTCAATATGCTGCTGCAAATGTTGGATGACGGTCATCTTACCGATGCTAAAGGTCGGAAAGTAGACTTCAAAAACACACTGATCATTTTGACTTCCAACATCGGTTCTAAGGTGATTGAAAAAGGTGGTAGTGGTTTAGGCTTTGACTTCGACACTCAAGCCGACGCTAGTTATAACCGCATCCGCACCTTAGTAAATGAGGAATTGAAAGCTTACTTCCGTCCTGAGTTCCTGAACCGTCTTGATGAGATTATCGTCTTCACCCAGCTTTCTAGGAATGAAGTGAAGCAAATCGCTGAGATTATGCTTCGTGAAGTTTCTAAGCGCTTGACGGAAAAGGGAATTATCTTAGAAGTTAGCGATCGCTTCAAAGAACTTGTAGTCCAAGAAGGCTACAACCCCAGCTACGGTGCTAGACCATTACGCCGGGCGATTATGCGCCTTTTAGAAGATTCTCTCGCCGAAGCAATGCTGTCTGGTGAAATTACAGATGGAGACACAGCGCTTATCGATGTTGATGATGACTCTCAAGTGAGAGTACAAAAATCAGAAAAACGAGAATTGCTTTTGGCAAATGTTGGCTAATTTTATACCCGATCACTTTTTGTTGTAATATTTGAGAAATACTCTAGCCTCTCATCTCAGTAGAGGCATAAACAGGGGCATCTGCGACAAACATAAAGTGAAATGGTATTATATCTTTTACCCCTGGTATTTCTACCAGGGGTTTTTTTGGGCAATTTTTTTGGATGCAACACCCGGTAGGCTAGCACATCTGTGCGCTTTGCATACCCCAGAAATCAACAACTCATTGCGATATTGATTCCTTGGACAACAATTCGGATGCTACTTCTCCTACATTCTCAGAATCGCCAGGTTTGGAAAAACCATCTGCTACATCTTTGATAAAACCAGCTACAGGTACCGCGACTAGCAAACCCAAGACTCCACCAACATTGGTTCCTACAAGCAAAGCAATTAATACCCATATTGGTCTGATACCAGTGAATTTGCCTAAAAGCCGTGGTGCGATCGCCTGATCAATTAACTGGTCAATGACAACAGCTACTGCAAACACTTTCGCTGCTAGCCAAAAGTCATGTGTGGCTATTATTAAAGTTATTACAACAAGACTGACGACATCGCCAAAGGGAATTAAACTCAAAAGCCCAACCCCCAAACCAAAAAGTAAAGCAAACTGAACTTGAAAACTTAAAAACAATAATGTTAATGAAACTCCCATCAGAAAAGCCAAAGATCCCTGACCAATCAAGTAATTTTGAAAATTTTGTTGAATAGATTGGCTTACCTTCTGAGCAAAACTTCCAGGTAGCTTTTTAAATATTCCCTCCCAAACGCTTGGGCCATCTAACAACAGATAAAAAGTCAGTACTATTGTGATTAATGCCTCAGAAATACTATCAATAGTATCTATGATAATGCCTAAAAGCTTATCTGAAAGAAACTCTAATTCATTAGGTAATTGCTCAGTTAATCTGGTTAATAACTGACTTAAATTCACATTGAAGTTGTAGCTAGAAAACCAATTATTTAAAATCTGAAGTTTTTGTTCGCTAGAATCAATCCATTTGGGAAGGACTTTCAGCATCTCATTAAATTGCTCTAAAACAATAGGAACCAAAGTGCTACCCAGAGCAACGATAATTACCAATGCTAATATAAAAACTAATGCCACTGCATAGCTGCGTTTAACTCCCCGCTTTTGGAGAACCGAAACAGGATAGTTTAAAACGAATGCAAGCAAAGTAGCCAAAACAAGAATTGTTACAACAGGTTGAAAATTTTTAACAAGTAAAAATACTAGCCAAGCATTGAGAAAAACTAGAGGAAATAGCAGCGTAAAAATTAACCATTTAAGTAGTTGATTTAATGAAATATTCATAATTAATTTAAAAACATAAGTTATTTTAGTTTCTAGATAGATTTATCTGGGCAATTAAATATTATTAAGTAAGCAGATGAGAAAATTTTTCCCCACTTCTTACTCCTCACTCCCTATAATTACGATTGCTAACCTTCAGAGAAAGCTAAAAATTGCTCCTCATTTATTCGCCCTGCTTGATACAGAGTATTAGTAATTTCCGAAAGAGTTAAAACCGCATGACCGCGATAACCATTTTGTTGTAACTTATCTTTTACCCCTTGTTCATGGTCGATAAATACCACAATATCATTAACTTTTAATCCTGCTGATTCCAATTTTTCTGCCCCTTCCATGACACTTTTACCACTGATGAGAATATCATCAACTACGACCACTGTTTCACCAGGATGGAAATTACCCTCAATAACTCTCCGAGTTCCGTGAGCCTTCACCTCTTTACGAGGGAAAATCATCGGACAATGAAGGCGCAAAGCTAAACCAGTAGCAGTAGGCAAAGAACCATAGGGAATACCTGCTAATCTATCAAAAATGAGATTCTTCAATATATTTTCATAGGCAGTGAGAACTTGATTAAAAACTTGGGGATTAGAAATAATTTTGCGTAAGTCAATGTAATAAGGAAATATAGCTCCTGATGCTTGGACAAAGCTGCCAAACATAATGCAATCAATATCATAAAGTTGTAAAATCAAATCCTGATGAGGGTGCTGATTTAGGAAACAAACATCAGGTAACCACACAGAACAAGTGGAATTTTCATAAATTATTTCAGTTTTTATTTGATTAATTTCTGTGCGTAAAAGCTGAATTTCCTCAGATAATTTTTGCTGTCCCAACATATCTTGAGGAACAGGAATCAGCAAACCATCGCCGTTAGCATTCAAACCTGCTTCTAAAAATTGCTTCAGGTTTCCACCCTGCGCCCAGATGCTACGCGCCATAATAATTCGTTCAGGTGCGATCGCTCGAATAAATGCTAAAACTTCAGGATTTGTAGTTCCTACTTCCAAACCCAATTGCTCTGGGGTTCCCCAGGTTTTTGATTCTTTTACCACCTGTAAATAAAGGGGCGATTCGTTTGTAGGATATTGCTGTAAAGCTTCTGCACCTGGATTAGAAGTACAGCATAAAATAAACACCGCTTTACCCTGATAGACCAAAAAAGGTGCTACATGATCTTGTCCTGTATACGGAGTAAGGGTAATTGCATCCACTTGCCATTCTGTAAACACAGTTCTGGCAAAAATGGTACTAGTATTTAAATCGCTGTGTTTAGCATCTAGAATAACTGGGATATGGGCTGGAATAGCTGCTAAAATTTTGTACAGTAATTCTAAACCGGGAATACCTAATGCTTCGTAAAAGCCAAGCGTCGGTTTATAAGCACAAACGAAATCAGAAGTTTCAGCAATAATAAATTGTAACCATTTCTCCAAACCAGCGATGAGTTCTTCAGATTCATAACGTACAGGCATCATCTCTGGATTTGGATCAAGCCCTACAAATAGTAAGCTTTGATTTTGTAAGATATTACGATTCAATTTATCAAAAAAGTTCATTTTTTTTAGTTTAAAAAAAGAGTCATTAGTCATTAGTCATTAGTCATTGGTCATTGGTTATTAGTTTCCACGTCTTCCTATCTCCATGACCACAGTTTGTTTACCAAAACATTGATTCTGTTAATTCAGTACCACCAGCCTTACGCCCTAATCGAGAGTGAATTATTACAAATAAGATAACCATCGGCACTGAGGCAAAGTGAACAATTCGCAATGCTTGCCAATCGCCAAAAAAATCTACAATCCAGGGAAATTGAGCAGGTTTATACATTCCTATGCCTGTAAATAAGGCCAGCAGCAAGATAGGAATAATTGCTGTATATGCAATTCGATGCCAAGCATAAATTAGACGTTTGGTATTGTGACTTTTTTGTAATGCTTTGAAGTCATTAGCACCTACAAACCGATGTCGCCAGCGCTGGGTAATTAAAATGTAAATTCCATACCACAGTAGATTCAGCGAAAATAGCCACATTGCGGCAAAATGCCAGTGTCTACCTCCTGCAAGCCAACCTCCTAAAGTGAATATCGGAGGAATGTGTAAACCAGCACGTCCACCAAAAACTGGGTTGGCGTTGTAAATTTGTAGTCCACTGGTGAGCATGATAAATAGACTAATAATGTTACACCAGTGGAAAATTTTGGCTGCGATCGCTTGAGTAGGTAGCTTTCGAGTTTCAGAGGGGATCAAAGTCATAGATTTTGACTGATAAAATTTGCTGTTTATCTATCTTGGGTAAATGACACCGCAAGTTTCGAGGTAGTTATTACTTACCCTCTATTTTCCCTTAACCGAGCAGTATTGCTGTTCATCCCGCCTCCCCTATTTAAGATTTACTGTATAAATAGCCTTTTATTGTCAATTAATTACATGGACACAATTAAATACATTTTGACTGAAAAACAGATGCCCAAAGCTTGGTATAATATCCAGGCTGATTTGCCACAAGCCTTACCACCAGTTTTAAATCCTGGTACTGGAAAGCCAATTACACCAGATGAATTATTACCTCTGTTTCCATTGGCGCTGATTGAGCAAGAAGTTAGTCAACAAAAATGGATTGAAATACCAGATGCAGTCCGTTCTATTTATTGCCAGTGGCGACCAACTCCTCTTTATCGCGCCCGTCGTTTAGAACAAGCCTTAGATACGCCTGCCAAAATTTATTACAAGTATGAGGGTGTTAGTCCCTCTGGAAGCCACAAACCCAATACTGCGGTTGCTCAAGCATTTTATAACAAACAAGCTGGAGTAAAAAAGCTTACTACTGAAACAGGAGCCGGACAGTGGGGATCATCCCTCGCCTTTGCTGGTACACTATTTGGTTTAGAAGTCTTAGTTTACATGGTAAAGGTCAGCTACCAGCAAAAGCCTTACCGCCGAGCTCTCATGGAAACCTACGGCGCGAGGGTAGTTGCTAGCCCAAGTACTGAAACCCAAGCCGGACGTAAAATTCTTGAACACCATCCCAATAGCACCGGCAGTTTGGGAATTGCTATTAGTGAAGCTGTGGAAGTAGCTGCTGCTGATGAACAAACTAAGTATGCTTTAGGTAGTGTTCTCAATCACGTACTGCTACATCAAACCGTGATTGGGCTGGAAGCACTTACTCAGTTAGAGATGGCAGGAGATTACCCTGATATTGTCATTGGCTGCACAGGTGGCGGTAGCAACTTTGCTGGAATTGCCTTTCCATTTATTGGCGCTAAATTGCGAGGAGAACGAGATGTACAAGTAATAGCTGTCGAACCTGCTGCTTGTCCATCATTAACTCGTGGTAAATATGCTTACGATTTTGGTGATACTGCCCACTTGACTCCACTTACTAAGATGCATACTTTAGGCAGTAGGTTTGTGCCAGAAGGAATTCACGCTGGAGGCTTACGTTATCACGGTATGGCCCCGCTTGTTAGCCACATTGTGAATTTGGGATTAGTTGAATCGCGTGCTGAATACCAACTTGGTTGCTTTGCGGCTGGATTAACTTTTGCGCGTGCAGAAGGAATTTTACCGGCACCAGAAGCTAACCATGCAGTCAAAGCAACAATCGATGAGGCTTTGCTCTGTAAGAAAGAAGGTAAAGGCAAAACTATCTTATTCAACCTTTGCGGTCATGGGAATTTTGATATGCAAGCTTATATTGACTATGAAGCTGGACGGCTTGTTGATACTGAATATAGTGCAAATGAAGTGGCGATGGCACTGGCAGGATTACCTGTAGTTGAGTAGTAACTGATTCGCTATGTAAATGTAATTGAAACGATCACATTTACATAGCGTTGCTGTAAGGTTATAAATCTATCACACTCGGGTATTTTTAATGCGATCGCTGCTTTGTTAATACATGAGATTATAAAAATAATACCTTCTGCCTTGTGCCTCCTACCCAAGGTTAATTACCTAAAAACTCGAAAAATTTTGTAAAAAAAATTCTACGCTTGAGTCAAGTCAAATGTTTCAGGATACAAAAAAATTGTTAAGCTTTGTTTGTAGTTTTTTGGGAAAGGGCTGGCTGCCGTCTATACAACGCAGGCTATATTGAGTTCCAAGGAATAATGGTGTGAGAAAATTTCATACTGAATTAGAGCCGATGAGTAATGACTATAGATGAAATAGTATTGCTACTAAAAGCCAGTCAAGCAACCGGTTTAACGACACTCCAAGAGATTATATTGCGTTCTTCATGGGCAGGAAAAACCTACACAAATATAGCCTGTGAAGCTCACTATGAGGAGGAACGTGTCAAGAAAATTGCTGCTAATTTATGGCAATTACTGAGTGTTTTTTGCAAAGAACCTATAAATCAATCAAACTTCCGCCAGATTTTAGAAAATCATCGTCTTAGCAAAGCACATCAGCAATTAGTTAAGGAATTCAACAAAGCAGCCACGGCTATATCCTTAGAATTTCCTAGTGGAGCGGTATCCCTCAATTGCAGATTCTACATCCCTCGTCCACCAATTGAAGAACTCGCCTACGCAGAAATGGCTAAACCTGGAAGCCTCATTTGCATCAAAGCACCCAAGAAAATGGGGAAAAGCTCTCTGATTTTGCGGTTGCTTGCATACGCTAACAATCAAGGCTTTCGCACCGTGACGTTGGACTTTCAGCAAGCAGATAAAGCAGTATTTACCAGTTTGGATAAATTTTTGCGCTGGTTTTGTACAAACGTTAGTCGGGAGTTACAGCTAGAACCAAAACTCAATGATTATTGGAATGAAGATATGGGTAGCAAAGTCAGTTGCTTTATCTATTTCCAAGAGTATTTACTGTCTGCGCTGGAAAGTCCTCTTGTTTTGATATTGGATGAGGTTGACTGGGTGTTTGAGCATCAAGAAATTGTTGAAGAATTGTTACCATTGGTGCGATCGTGGCATGAACGAGCCAAAGAGGTAGAAATTTGGCAAAAACTGCATCTAGTTCTGGTTTATTCAACGGAAATTCTTGTTCCAATAAAACTGAATCAATCATCATTTAATATTGGTTTGCTCATTAAGTTACCTCCCTTTACGAAAGAGCAGGTGCAGGATTTAGCGCTACGTCATGGGTTGGATTGGACAAATAGTAAAAATGTCGATAATTTGATGGCAATGGTGGGAGGATATCCGTATTTAGTGCGATTGGCTTTATATCACCTTGTGGGTAAAGGGGGATTGGAAAGGGATTTAGAACAGCTATTGCAACAAGCACCCACACAAACAGGAATTTATCACGAGTATTTAAGGCAGTATCTGTTAGCACTACAAAATGAGCCAGAATTGGGAGATGCTTTTTATGAAGTAATTAAGGCTACAAATTATATAAAATTAGAACCAGCATTGGCATATAAATTACAAAGTATAGGGCTAATTAATTTAGAAGGCGATGTGTACGACGGGCTACGCCTACGCAGTACTGTTGCGTGTGAATTATATCGTTTATATTTCCGACAATATCTGAATAAAAGTGAGACTTTAAATAATAATTGTGCTGAACAATTGTTTTAAATCTTAGTTTAGGTGCGTCTAGTTTTAATGCTGCCGAGAAAGTACTCTATTAAGCAAAAAGAAAAGAACGCAATGTTTACGAAGGGTTATGCGATCGCGTTATAGTTTAATATAAAAATTATCATCTATAAACCACCAAAGGCGATCGCTTGTAAATTTACACTCTAAATTAACGTGAGTTTGACGGGCTATGCCTACGCAAACTTTCGGCTCAACGATATACCAAAATGAATGCGCGAATTAATTAAATGAGTAAGCAAACTGGGGTTTGAGAAAGCAAAAGCTCTATTTGCTTGCGGAAAACACCAAAATGAGTAAGCAAACTGGGGTTTGAGAAAGCAAAAGCTTCTTTTGCTTGCGGAAAACACTAAAATGAGTAAGCAAACTGGAGTTTGAGAAAGCAAAAGCTTCTTTTGCTTGCGGAAAACACTAAAATGAGTAAGCAAACTGGAGTTTGAGAAAGCAAAAGCTCCTTTTGAGTAAGTCAAATGGCATTTTTACTTAGTTCAATATGAATTTTAGTCTAGGCGATACCTTCGGCGAGCTTCGCTAACGCACTTTTCAGTTTTATTACGGTATGCTTTGCACAAAATTAGCTTATTCTGGATTTGGGGGGAGGCGATCGCGCAAATATGCTAAATTTTTACGCACAGTCATAGTATTAGGATGATTTACGCCTAACCTTCGCTCTAAAATATCTAGACTGTGGCGGCAGATGGATGTTCTTTACCCAAACGTTTTTTAGTGATTTCTAGACACTGCTTATACCAAGGTTTTGCTTTCTCATACAATCCTTGACCTTGATGAAACTAAGCGTTCCCAACAAATACCCCAATTAAATCTTCATTGCTAATGTATTGAATGAGATGATTCGTCATTTCAGCTAAATGAGGTATTGCTGGAGTAACATCCTGAATTTGCTGAAGGGTTGAATCTTGAGGAATATTTAGAGAGGGATGATTTGAAAGAATAAGCGGTAAAAGTGACATTTTGCACTCTAACAAACCCCCACCCCTTTCCATTCCTTACAATGGAATGGGGTTTTATTCACTTTCCTTCTTGAGGGAATCTCAAAGTCAACACACCAACTGATGCATGATACCCAACTGCTACCTCGGATTAATGCCACAGCCAAAAGAGAAAATGGTAAACAATATTATGTAGATGCCAAGGGAAATCGCTTTCCCAGCGTGACTACAATACTTAATGCCACCAAATCACAAGCAGACAGAGACAGATTATTAAACTGGAAAGCGCGTGTTGGTACAGAAGAAGCTACCCGCATTACTACATCTGCTAGTCGTCGGGGAACCCAAACACACAAACAAATTGAGCGCTACCTTCTTGGACAAAACCCTGTTTGTCCCGAAGCGAGTCGCCCTTATTGGGAGAGTATCCAGCCAGTTTTACAACAAATCGATACAGTTAGACTTGTAGAAGGCTCTGTTTTTCATCATGATTTGGGTTATTCTGGCAAAGTTGATTGTATTGCCAGCTATCAAGGTATTCCCTGTATTTGTGAGTGGAAAACAGCTGACAAACTCAAAGGTTCAATTGAGCATTTATATGAACATCCATTGCAACTTACGGCATACATAGGAGCAGCTAACGAATATTATCGAGATTATGGCATTCAACTAAAGCACGCTCTCTTGGTAGTAGCGGTTCCAGAAATGCCAGCAGAAGTATTTTGGTTTGAATCAGCAGTTATTAAAGATTACTGGGAGCAGTGGGAAAAAAGAGTTGCCCAATATTGGGAAAGCAGAAGCGTTTGGGGTTAATCAGTAGGATTGCATAATTACCGAAAGACTGCATTTCGTAAGGTAAAGTAAATTTTCACGACTAGTAACAATAAGCAATCTAACCTTGTAATGGCAAGACAGTAATTAACCCAGAAAATCTAGCAAAATCACTTGTGTTGTGAGTGAGTAACTGAGGAATGCCATAAACTAGCATTGTGGCAACAATATTTGCATCATGAACTTGCTTACCACCGCTAGGAATTTCCTCCATAAGTGCCAGTAACCTTTCTGTCACTAGCAAATTATCTTCAACCAAACGAAAATAACTAGCAAAATACCTTACATCAGCCACTAAAGATGTAATAGGAATATTCCCGGTTAAGTCGCCTCGTCTTGTCATTGCTGCCAAATATTCTCTTAAAGTTTGGCGACTAATCCATAAATCAATACCTTGTTCTACAAGTGCTTGTATTCGTTCTGTCGCTTGTATATGAAATGGCGACAAGGCTAAATTTGCATAAACTAAAATATTCGTATCAACGAAAACAGAGCTATTAGTCGTTTGCATAAAGGTCTTCTCTACGGAAAGTTAAACTTTCCGAGACTAATCCTACAGGATAGGCGGAAAATTTGAGAGGCGCTTTCTTTTCTTTATTCTCTGTTTCCTCAGTTAAAAGCTTTTCATCAATTACTATTATCACTTGATGCTCACCCTCTGCAATATCCAATGGTAATTGCGCTGTAATCTTACCATCTTTGGTAACTGTGGCAATTGTTTCTATACTTTTCATCTTATTTCTCCTTAATCAATCCATTACAGCTAACACGGCTTTTGGTAATAACTTATCTTTAAACCAAACAATTCTGGCGGGGACATCATTTAATTTTACTCCCGCCTTTTCTAAATTAAGTCGCTCGGAAATAGCCAAAATTAAGTCATCACGTCCAGCCCGCCGCACCTGAGAAAACTTTTTCTGTAAATATTCTGGTCGCCAATAACCAACAATTTCTAATAAAAAGCTACGTCCATCAGCATGAACTAAGCGAAAATCGGGAATCATCACACTACCAGGAATTGGTATCAAATCAACTTCTCGCTCTAACGCCCAACCACTTTTCAACGCATCCCATTTATCAGCAAAGGATGCTTCTAACATACTATCGTAGGGCTTCCCTGGCGGATAATGCGATACCAAACCACATTCGGAATTGAGAGTAAAACGTCCAGTTTTCCAACTATTTGTATAGGCATCACGAGTTTGGAGAATGGAAGAAAGACTCCATTTAGTAACGTGAAGTAAAGCCGGAATCAGTTTAGCGATCGCTAACCCATATCGGGTACTAGGATTAAACAAACTCGTTGGCCCATCTATCGTAATTGTAAACCCGTGATCAGCATCACCCTCAATATAAGCCATTAATTGAAACAACTTAAGATAGCGAAATAACAACTTATATTCACCCGGAACATTGCGGTGAGCATTTAACACCAGTTGACTGGCTTTATAAAATACACCCTGCACCTGAGATAAGTTATATCGATTTATCAAATCTGGCGCTGTTGGTGCATCAAACACTGTCAAAATTTTATTTTCAGATAAATCAGCATATAACCCATTACGAACCTGTTCCAATAAAACTTCCCGCTCAAGTTCTTGAGTTAAGTCATCAGCAATTTTACTAAGAGTAACTTGTGTAGATTCTTGACTAGAAACCGATTTTGCAGCCAGAGAAAATACCCGTTCTCTTAACATTTGCGGTTCCAGAGGACTAACTACCTCAAAAGTGCAAAAACTACTTTTGAGAATATAAGCTAACCCTCGCTTTACCCGATAATCTGTAGAATCTCCTTCAAAATCAGTCAATTGTCGCTCAAGCACACCTTGAGTCTTTCCCACTGCTGATTGAAAATAATTAATTAACTCAATCGCCAACTCCGAAGTTTTCTGATCAATCTTCAGTCTCTTCGGAATGATCTCCTCTCCGTTTTGGCGATGCATCAGTAAGTCTGTCGGTAACATCTGCTGAATTTTGGATTTTAGATTTTGGATTTTGGACTGAATAATTAATTTCTAACTGTTCCGCAACCTTCAAACTCCGTTCCTTCCCACTCCCATACACAACCTGTAACTTCCCTTTCGTCTCTTTTTCTCCCCCTGCTCCCCCTGCTCTCCTCTCCCCTCTTCGCCTAGCCGAAGTCCCTTCCTCACTTGTATCCTCAGCCACCACCTCATACAAAATTGCCTGCTTATTCTCAATATTCCCCTTCCGTAAAATCCTACCCAAGCGCTGAGTATACTCCCTAGCCGAACCCGTTCCAGATAAAATAATTGCAACAGTTGCCGCAGGTACATCAACTCCTTCATTCAATACATGAGAAGCAACCAAAGTATTATATTTACCCTCTCGAAACTTTGTTAATATCTCATGCCGTTCCTTCACAGGAGTTTGATGAGTAATTGCCGGAATTAGCAACTCTTGAGAAATGCGATAAACCGTCGTATTATCAGCAGTAAAAATCAAAATTCTTGACGGATAATGTTCTGCCAATAAATCAATTAGAATTCGCAATTTACCATCAGTACCCAAAGCGATATCTTTTGCTTCTCGGTGCGCTAACATGGCTCTACGTCCAGATTGCGATCGCGCGCTCATTTGCACGAACATTTGCCAACCTTGAAGACTCCCCAAAGAAATCTTGGATTGCTTCAAAAAGTCATTGCGAGTTTGAATTAACTGGTTGTATCTTTCTCGTTCAAGTTGCGATAACTTTACCTTAATTTGGACAATTTCATGTTCTGCTAACGCCTTCCCCGCCAAATCTTCAGCGCGTTTGCGATATACTTCTTGACCAATGAGGATATTTAACTCAGCGTGTTTACCATCGGTGCGTTCTGGTGTAGCAGAGAGTCCAAGACGATAAGGTGCGATCGCATATTCCGCAATCACCCGATTAAAATCTGTCGGTAAGTGATGACATTCATCAAAAACAATCAACGCATATTGATTTCCCAACGTCTCAGCGTGAATTGCTGCACTATCGTAAGTTGCAACGAGAATTGCCGTTCTATCCCGTGAACCACCCCCCAACAATCCCACCTCAGCATCGGGGAAAGCCGCTACTAAATGTGCATACCACTGATGCATTAAATCCAAAGTTGGTACAACAATGAGCGTCGTGCGTGGCGTTGACTGCATCGCCATTTGCGCCAAATAAGTCTTTCCCGCCGCCGTAGGAAGCACAACCACCCCTTGTCTACCCGCCAGTTTCCAAGCTGCTAGCGCCTCAGTCTGGTGAGGATAGGGTTCCATTTCCAGAGTGGGAACCAAATCTACAGGATAGAATTGCTTCGCCTCATCGATAAAATTCACATCTTCCGCTTGTAGTGCTTCTACTAGCGATCGGTATCTAATTGCGGGAATGCGGAATTTTTCAACTCTATCATCCCATGTGGCATAGTCCATCCAACCTTTGCCGCGTGGTGGTGGATGCAAAATTAATGTGCCACGATCAAAATTTAGTGTAGGGGTACGAGCCATTTTGGGGATTGGGAATTGGGATTAGGGGAGAGGTAACAGGTGACAGGTGACAGGGAATAATCTATACCCTGTAACTTGTACCCTATTCCCTTCTTTAGTCCCTTGATTACTAATAACGCAAAAAGTGCATAATTCATCTAAGTAACTCCGACAAAGCTTAACTAGATGCGCTCATTTGTCAATGAATGTAACGTCCCATCGGCATTGTAAAACTTTCTATCTATAGGAATCCGAGTTGATTTCTATTCGCGTAACGTGGTGTAGCCATACTTATTTGCATGGTGCGCGTTCGCAAAGCGTCTCGCACAGAAGCGCAGTGCAAGCGCGATAGGCAGGGAGTAAGGAATCAGCCTTTTCGAGTTGTACGAAGTTTTTTTACAAATCAAATAATCAAATATGAGTCATATATAAGCTTTAAAAATTAGTGTTAACTCACATCATATAGCAGCTATTCTCAAGGCTTACGAAGTAATTTATCGGTGCTTAAAGGATAAATGTAAATCCTTACTGGTGGTAAAGCTAAGTTTAATTAAGGTTAAAGGCAAAGGATAATTTCTAACTAATATACTAAAATTGATTAGCCTAAAATCTGTATAATTATACTTGTTGACGGATAGTTAAAAAGCATAAATATATAATTAGAGCGACGCTTATCAGGTTATTAAGCTTTTACTAAAACCAAGCTTTACTACTTTGGATAGATTCACCGCAACTAACTGCTTAGTTATGTATTTTTCCAATGCATAATAGGTGTTGAGCAATCGCATTATCTAGCTGATTTTGGGAATAATCCTTTAGCTAGCTGCATAAAAGGAGAACTTACATTGAAAGGAATCCGTTCCCTTCTAACACCTTATGTTGTGGCATTGTTGACTGTTGGTAGCGCATTGCTACTAACACTATTGCTACAGCCACTACTGGAGCCAACTATTTTCCTGCTGTTTTTTGCTGCCGTGGCGGTTAGTGCCTGGTTTAGCGGCATGAAAACAGGGTTGCTGGCTACTGCTTTGTCTACTTTAGCCGTCAGTTACTTTTTCTTAGAGCCGGTGTTTTCGCTGTTCGTTGCGAGTGGAGACAGCATATCACAGTTAGGCTTGTTTGTGTTGGTGACAATACTCATCAGCTTCTTAAACTCACAGTTACGCACTGCTAAACAACATCTTCAAATGAGTTTGCAGAAGCTACAGGTGAGCGAGGCAAAGTTTAGAAAGTTGGTAGATTCCAACATCATTGGGGTAATTGTAGGCAAAATTGACGGGGCGATCGCAGAAGCTAACAATGCCTTTTTAACAATGGTAGGTTACTCGCAGGAAGATTTGTTAGCAGGGCGAATTCGATGGCGCGATATAATCCCACCAGAATATATTGAAGCAAACAACAGTGCGATCGCAGAACTCAAAACCAACGGTGTGTGTCAGCCTTTTGAGAACGAATACATCCGTAAAGATAACAGTCGCGTTCCTATCTTATTAGCTTCTGCCTTATTAGAAAATAATCCAGACGATATTATTAGTTTTGTACTTAATTTAAGTAACAGCAAACAAGTAGAGGTTGCTCTTTGCAAAAGTGAAGAACGTTATCGTACCTTTTTAGAGCAGAGTTCGGAAGGTATTTGGTGCATGGAACTCGAAGTGCCGATTTCGCCAGAGTGTCCAGAAGAGGAGCAAATTCAGCATTTTTATCAGTATGGTTATTTAGCAGAATGCAACCATGTCATGGCGCAAATGTATGGGTATTCTTATCCACAAGAAATTATCGGCGCTAGGTTAACAGACTTTTTTGTTCCCTCATCTCCACAGAATATTGCATACCTGCGTAATTTTATTTGTTCTAATTATCGATTAATCGATGCAGAGTCTCATGAAATAGATAAGCAAGGTAATTCCAAATATTTTTTAAATAATCTAGTGGGAATTGTCGAAAATGGCCTTTTAGTTAGAGCGTGGGGAACTCAACGCGACATTACAGAAAGCAAGCGAGCAGAAGTAGCACTGCGTCAACGAGAAGATCAACTGCGCCTGATTACAAATGCTGTGCCCGTCCAGATTTCCTATGTTGATGCCGAGCAGCGTTATCGCTTTAATAATAAAGGATATGAAGACTGGTTTGGAATTCCTACTTCAGAAATTTATGGTAAACACATTAGAGAAATGGTTGGAGAATCTGTTTATCAGTCAATTCTTCCTTATGTAGAAACGGTACTTTCAGGAGAGCAAGTAACTTACGAAACTCAAGTACCCGATAAAGATGGTACAAACCATTACGTGAATGTTACTTACGTCCCCCAGTTTAGTCAGCAGGGAAAAGTTGAAGGATTTGTTGCCCTAATCACAGATATTACACTTCACAAATTAGCAGAAGCAGCTCTCAAACAAAGCGAGAAACGATTAAAGACACTCACAGAAAAAGCCCGCGTGATTCCTTGGGAGGTAAATGCTACTACCGGAAATTTTACTTATGTAGGGCCGCAAACTGTTGATATTCTTGGCTATCCATTGTCAGACTGGTACAGCGATGATTTCTGGGCAAAACACATGCATCCAGAAGATCAAGAGTGGGCTATTCAGTATTGCCAAGAATCTTCTTTATCACAGAATAATTATGAATTTGAATACAGAATGTTGACTGCTGATGGCAGAGTTGTGTGGTTATATGAGATTGTTAATGTGGTGCGGGATGAGAATGGGCCGCAGCTACTACATGGATTCATGATTGATATTACCGATCGCAAGCAAGCAGAGCAAGAACGGGAACAACTGCTTGAGCGCGAACAAGCAGCACGCGCCGATGCAGAAGCTGCAAACCGCATGAAAGATGAATTTCTCGCCACACTTTCCCATGAGCTTCGTACACCCCTAAACGCCATATTGGGTTGGACGCAGCTACTTAGGAGTCGCAAGTTTGATGAGACTACTACTAGCCGAGCGCTAGAGACAATCGAGCGTAACACCAAATCCCTAGCTCAACTAATCGAAGATGTCTTAGATGTCTCCCGGATTATTAGAGGTACACTCCATTTAAATATTCATCGGGTAAAACTTGTACCACTTGTAGAGGCAGCAATCGATACTGTTTACCCAGCAGCCCAAGCCAAAGAGATTAGCATCAACTGTAAATTCGATCCGGAATTAGGGGTAGTTGTGGGTGATGCCAACCGCTTGCAACAGGTTGTGTGGAATTTACTCTCCAACGCCGTTAAGTTTACACCCAAAGGGGGAAGAGTTGATATGCAATTGGAGCGTATTGAATCCCATGTGCAAATTCGGGTGAGCGATACGGGAGTGGGAATTGCTGCCGAATTTTTGTCCCATGTATTTGAACGCTTCCGTCAAGAAGACAGTTCGATCACGCGATCGCATGGTGGACTAGGATTAGGGTTAGCGATCGTCCGCCACTTGGTAGAATTACACGGCGGCAAAGTCTCTGCCGAAAGTCCAGGGATTGGACAAGGGGCAACATTCATTGTCAATCTGCCAATGAAAGCCGTTTATGTAGAGGCTAATACGGCAGAGCAGCTCTCATCTGTTGGAGATACCCAAGACGCTAACAATTACCTGCCAAACCTAGATGGCTTGAGGGTGCTGATTGTTGATGATGAGGCAGACGCGCGTCATTTGCTCACCACGATTCTGGGACAGTATGGGGCCCAAGTCATGGCTGCTCCATCTGCAAGTGATGCACTACTTGCCCTGCAAGAATTTCGCCCCCATATACTGGTGAGCGATATTGGTATGCCACAAGAAGACGGCTACACACTAATTCGTCAAGTCAGGGCGCTACCAACAGACCAAGGTGGACGGATTCCAGCAGTGGCGCTGACAGCCTATGCTAGGGCAGAAGACCGCACGCAAGCGCTGTTGGCAGGCTTTCAACTCCATGTGCCCAAGCCAGTCAATCCGGTCGAGTTAGCAGCTGTAGTTGCCAATCTCACCGGGCGGACTTGAATGCTCTCAAGCTCTACAAGCGTCCAATCCACTCGGTCAAACTCAGACTAGAATTAGAATGGACGTGACATTCTCTAGTAGCTAAAGTGCCAGACTCTTTGCCATTGCGCGATCGCTATCTTGCCTTAATCGATGAAATTGTTGAAACCACCCTCAAGGGCAAAATTAGCTCTGTTGATATGGTGTATCAAATGCTGCTTAAAGGAATTACTTCCGGTACAGGGGAAGTCTTTGAGTTAGCTTTGAGCGATCGCCTGAATGCCCTCCAAAGCCAAGTAGATAGTGAAAAAGACGAACTCAAGAAAGCTAAAGCTACTCGGAGTTTGAGAGCGATTAAAACCATTCAAAGTCAATGGCAACGCTGGCAAGAGCAAAACAAAGCTACAGTTGCGATCGCCTCAGCAGTTACAGAGATTACCACAGCCGAGGCTGACGAGCGTCTGGCGACATTTTTACGGATTACTGACCCCAATCAGAAGTATCCGCTAAATTTGCAACAGCTACAGCAATTGTCAAAAGGATTACAACAATTTGCCCAGGCAGATGCTGATTTACAACAATTTTCTGAAGGGATTACCCGTGGTTTAGACTCTTGGCAGCGATTGCAAGACAACTTGCTCAGTTGGATGTACGAGCAAAAAGAAGCTTTAGGATTTGGCGGCGTACCAGGAGAACGTGGCCCTTGGGCAAGTTGGGCTAAACAACTTAATAGTGAGTTACCCAAAGCACTGCTTCGCACCTTAGCGATGGAAGAATCGGCAATTGAGTTTGCCCAGCGACAACGGGGTATCACCCTGAGAGATTGGGTGGAAATGGCATTAATTTTACAGTTCTTGCAACGGGGATTAATTAACTGGTTTGACCAACAAGCTTACGATGTTAAGGCGGGGCCAAAGTTGTCCATTTCCACTTTTTTGACCTTTGCAGTGATTTGGAGTCAATTAGCAAGTGGTTTTGGGAGCATTGGGACAGTGTACGGCGATGCCTGTTCTCAAATTATGCTCCAGATTTTGCGAACCTTTGCCCAGCGTCCGTATTTTCCCTTTTACGGCGGCATTTTCGCCTCTTTTACTGGCACTTATTTGCGAGATGCCCTTGATTATTTGGATGAACCATTGCGTAGGGGTGAGGGAACCCAAGAAAAAGCGCGTATTTTGACCCTATTAGGTTATTCGCAGCGTGCTTTAGGGCAATACCAGCGCTCAATTGATTTTCATCAGCAAGCGCTGGAGATCGCCAGGAATGCAGGCGATCGCGCCTGTGAAATTGCCAATCTCAACCACCTCAGCCGCACCTACGTGCAACAGCAAAATTATGCTGAGGCAATTAATTATAGCCAACGAGCATTAATATTGAGTCGGCAAGCAGGCGATAGAACAGGAGAGGCAAACGCGCTAGTAAATTTAGGTTACAGCGAAGTCATGCAGGCTCAAGAACTAGAAAACCTAGAACCTGAAACTTATGAAGCTGCAATTAACTATTTGGAACAAGGTTTAAAATTATCAGAAAAATTAGGCGATCTTCAAAGTAAAGCCTTATGTGTCAGCAGCTTAGGAATTGCCTATTTAGTAATTGGAGAACACCAAACTGCAATTAAATATCTTGAAGATGGTTTTAAAACAGCCCAAGTTTCAGGCGATTTATATCTGCAAGGCCGGAACTTAGCTTATTTAGCAGAAGCTTATTACCATCTCGAAAATTCTGAAAAAACCATTTACACAGGCTGCTTGGGAATGTATCTTTTGGAGCAAATTGCTTCTAATGAATGGCGACAAGCGGCAGGTTTACTAACAATTTTGCAAGGACAAATCGGTGTAGAAGCTTTCCAAAAGTTCCTACAGCAACATCGCCCTAAAATCATTGCAGTTATCGGTGTAGATGGGTATGACCACATTCCCAAATTATTAGAAGTATACAAACAAGATATTTGAGGAGACAGGAGGCAGGACAAGAGAGGCGATAAATCGCTAATTATTGTAGAGACGGTGATTTATCGCGTCTTTGTGATCTAGAATTTTCATCAAAAAACCTTAACCTAACCGTATTGAGAGCTAAGAGCCACGAGCCAGAAGATAGAAATTGAACGAGGAAATAATACAGCAGATTACAACTTAGTGAGGTACAGATGAGCTAAAGGGCACAGCAGTGCTGTGCCCCTACCTGTGTACTTCATTTAGCTGAAAAACACTGTAACTCCTATACTTGTTACTAAGTGATTACAGTTGGTTTTTCCCGTCCTGTCAGTTCGCGGATCTGGGCTATCTCCTCAACAAGACTAATTAAAGAAGCAAGTGCTTGCTGTGGATCAAGGTCATGTTTGGCTGGATCTGCCTCATAACTTTCTATGTAAACTCTTAGGGTTGCACCTTGAGTCCCCGTACCAGAAAGTCGCACCACAATGCGGGAGCCATCGGTAAAGCCAATGCGAATACCCTGTTTTTGGCTAACGCTACCATCAACAGGGTCAGTATAACTAAAGTCATCACTGTATTCAACTTGATAGTTACCGAATTGCTTACCTTTGAGAGTTGGCAATAAAGAATGCAGTTTTGCAATTAAGGTGTTTGCTGGCTCTATTTCTATTCCTTCATAGTCATGGCGGGAGTAATAATTGCGTCCATAAGTCTGCCAGTGTTCCCGGACAATCTGCTCAACAGATTGTTGCCGCACTGCTAGAATATTCAGCCAGAACAGAACAGCCCAAAGCCCATCTTTTTCGCGGATATGGTTAGAGCTAGTACCAAAACTTTCTTCACCGCAGAGGGTAGCTTTACCCGCGTCTAAGAGATTGCCGAAAAACTTCCAACCAGTGGGCGTTTCATAGGATTCAATTCCAATCTGAGCAGCAACTCGATCCACAGCTTGACTAGTAGGCATCGATCGCGCTACCCCAGCTAAACCGGAACTATAACCAGGGACTAGCTTGGCGTTTGCGGCTAAGACTGCGAGACTATCGCTAGGAGTGACAAAGAACTTACGCCCTAAGATCATATTGCGATCGCCATCTCCATCAAAAGCTGCCCCAAAGTCTGGCGCATTGTCACCGTACAAAATATCCACCAAATCATGGGCATAAACCAGATTTGGATCAGGGTGTCCGCCTCCAAAGTCTTCTAAAGGTGTACCATTACGCACAGTTCCTACTGGTGCGCCCAAACGTTTCTCAAAAATGGCATGAGCATAAGGGCCAGCTACCGCATGTAAGGCATCGATGCTGATCCGAAAATTTCCAGAAGTCAACAGTTGGTGAATGCGATCAAAATCAAACAGAGACTCCATTAACTCTTGATAATCTTGCACAGAGTCAATCACCTCAACTACCGTGTTTCCCAAATGTGATTCACCCAAGGTTTCTATGTCTACATCTGGTGCTTCCAGAATTTGGTAGCTATCAATTACTTTAGTGCGATCGTAGATAGCCTCTGTCACCTTTTCCGGCGCTGGGCCACCGTTGCCAATATTATATTTCACACCAAAGTCACCATTTGGCCCGCCCGGATTATGACTAGCAGACAAGATGATGCCGCCAATGGCCTGGTACTTGCGAATAATAGCGGAAGTTGCAGGAGTAGACAAAATCCCCCCCTGACCAACTTTAATCTGCCCAATGCCATTGGCCGCAGCCATTTTTAAAATGATTTGAATGGCTTGGCGATTGTAATAACGACCATCACCACCCAGAACTAGGGTTTGCCCCTGTAATTCCCCTACAGAATCGAAGGTCGATTGGATGAAATTTTCTAGGTAGTGGGGCTGCTGAAAAGCCTTAACTGCTTTCCGCAGACCCGAAGTACCGGGCTTTTGGTCGCTGAAGGGAGTAGTAGAGACTTTACGAATGTTCATAGATCGTGTTTAACAAGGCATTTTCTCTTACAGCTTTGCATAAGTTTGTTACAAAAAAAATTGCCCCGTATTAAACCTTTGTGTATCCTCTATAGCTTTGGAGTAGTTCATTCTTACGCAAAGCTTTACTAACTACACCTGAATTCTGCTGTTTACTCATACCGTTTCTTTGTGAAGCTGCATATATTTACCCTCCCCCTACCCTGTCCCCCTTTCCATTTTTCATTCCCCTCTTTTTTCTCCTCCTCAAAACTATTTTCTCGGTTTTTTGAACCCAATGTTTAAAGGTTGACGTGCTAGTAGATTGGGTTGAAGAATGTAGCAAAATCCCCCAGGTTAACCCAACATTTTCATATCAGCCCTCAATTTCATGCCAATTTCATTTTGAGATGAAAGACTAGGTATAAGGTGCAGAAAAATCCCCCAAAACAAAGCTAGCTTTGTTTATCAAATATTACGATCGCAGTTGCTTTGCACCCATATTTCAGATTTTCTCATAACGATGCCCAACTCTCTGCGTTTCCAACCAATTCTAACCATGCGTTGTGTTTCTGGTACACTTGTCGGCTTACTATTATTCGCAAATCCCGTAGTAGTTTTAGCCCACGCCGGACACGGAGATGAATTTCAAGGAGAAAGTGAAGCCACCCCAGCAACTAGCTCTATTCAAGTTGACACTCAAACTGCCCAACGTTTAAGAATTAAAGTTGAGCCAGTTAAAAGTCAGCGTTTAGCTATGGGTATAAAAACCACAGGACAGATTGAAACTTTACCTAGCAAACAAGTAGAAGTAACCACACCAATTGCAGGCGCGAAGGTAATTGAGTTATTGGTAGAACCTGGTGCATTAGTTAAACAAGGTCAACCTGTGGCTATACTATCTAGTCCTGATTTGGTAGAACTGCGGGTTAACTCCCAAGAAAAACTGGCTCAAGGTCAAGCTGATTTGCAACAAGCCTTAGCTGATTTAAAGTTAGCGCAACAAAACCGCGATCGCTATCAACAAATTACCACAGCAGAGATCGCCCAAGCCCAAAGTCAAGTGGCATTTTCCCAAGAGAAGTATGACAAGGATCAAGAATTAGTTGCCCAAGGTGCTTTACCACGGCGTAATGCTCTCGAATCTCAAACTCAGTTAGCCCAAGCTAAAGCTGAACTTACCAAAGCCAATAGCCGCCGAGAGGTTATTGAGGCTGAAAATCAACTTAAACGCGCTCAGGCATCTGTTGACGTAGCAAAATCCCGGATTACTCTCAGTAACAGCACGTATGAAACTCGGCTGCAACAATTAGGAATCCGTGGCAATGCCAAAGGATTAGTGACAGTAACATCTCCCATTTCTGGGAAGATTGCAGATAGAGAAGTTACTCTTGGTCAAACCTTTGAGGATGCAGGTGGTAAGTTGATGACGATTGTCAATGACAATCAGGTTTTTGCCACAGCGAATATATATGAAAAAGATTTAGACAAAGTTAAAGCAGGACAACAAGTTAGGGTTAGAGTTGCTTCAGTTCCAAATCGTACTTTTACGGGACGAATTGCGGTAATTAATTCTGTAGTAGCAGGTGAGACGCAGGTTGTACCTGTAAAAGCCGAAATCAATAACCCTGGTGGTGTACTCAAACCAGGAATGTTTGCAGACTTAGAAGTTTTGACAAACCAAACCTCCTCAGCTATCTTGGCGATTCCTAGTGCGGCTGTGGTAGAAGCTAATAATAAACAAGTTGTCTACATCCAAAGTGGCAATGCTTATCAACCAGTTGAAGTTACCTTAGGTCAAACCTCTGGAGATACGGTTGAGGTAAAAACTGGTTTATTTGAGGGAGATATGATTGTCACCCAACGCGCACCGCAACTTTACGCTCAATCTCTGCGGGGTGATACCAAGAAAAAAGCAGACGAACACACAGAAACTCCTTTACAAACAACAGAGACTAAAACGCCTAGCTTGCCAGTACCCTGGTGGATTGCAGCTGGGGGAGGAGCAGCACTAGCTACTGTAGCTTTTATGGCAGGTACTTTCTGGGCTAGTCGTCATGGCAAATATCGATATCAATTAGCCACAGAAAGCTACCTTACAAAAGAACCTTTAAACAGTGCCGCACCAGAATTCAATGATAACCATAGCGTGACGAGTAAAGATTCAGAAATCAAGATTGAGAAATAACAATGCTGAGTGCCATTATTAAGTGGGCGATCGCTCGCCGTTGGTTAGTCATTCTGGGGACAATTATCCTCACTATTTGGATATTTCGGACGATTATCCAAATGCCTTTGGATGTTTTTCCTAGCTTTGCACCACCCCAAGTTGAAATTCAAACTGAAGCACCAGGACTCGCCCCCGAAGAATTAGAATCCTTAGTAACTTTACCAATTGAAAGTGCGATTAATGGTACTCCGGGAGTAACAGCAGTCCGCTCATCTTCAGCAGCAGGAATTTCTGTTGTTAAAGTCATTTTTAACTGGGATACTGATATTTATCAAGCTCGTCAGTTAGTAACAGAGCGATTGCAACAGAGCTTTAGTAAGCTACCGTCAGGGGTGGAAACTCCCCAAATTTCCCCTACAAGCTCCCCCATTGGGACTGTATTACAATATGCCTTTACCTCCCAAAGCACTCCTTTGATGGAAGTGCGGCGCATTGTTGATTGGCAAGTAACAAATCGCCTTTTAGCTGTGCCTGGAGTTAGTCAGGTAGTAGCATACGGTGGCGATGTTCGCCAATATCAAGTATTAGTTGATCCAGAAAAATTAAAAGCCTTTAATGTCACTTTAGAAGAGGTAGAGCAAGCTGCATCTGCTGCCAATGTCAATGCTCCTGGTGGCTATTTAATTACACCTGACCGAGAAAAGTTAATTCGGGGAATTGGGCGGATTGAATCTATCGAAGAATTACAGCAATCAGTGATTACTGCCCGCAATGGTACACCTGTCAATCTCTCAGATATTGCTGATGTGCAAATTGGTGCGGCGATAAAACGGGGTGATGGTAGTTTTAACACTCAAAAGGCCATTGTTATAATGATTAACAAACAGCCTCAAACCGATACTCCTACTGTCACTCGTCTTATAGAAAATGCGATGTTAGAGATTCAAGGAGGATTGCCTAAAGATATCAAAGTTACACCAACCTTTCGTCAAGAAAATTATATTGATTCTTCTATTACAAATGTTAGAGAGGCTTTAATTGAAGGTAGTATTATTGTTGCTTTAATTCTGATTCCCTTCTTAATGAATTGGCGTAACTTAGTTATTTGTTTAACTGCTCTACCTTTATCTTTATTACTAGGAGTACTATTACTAAATTGGTTAGGACAAGGTTTAAATACCATGACTTTGGGAGGGTTAGCAGTAGCCATTGGTTCAGCCGTTGATGATGCAATTGTTGATGCTGAAAATGTCTATCGGAACTTGCGAGAAAATAAATATTCTCCCAACCCCCGCCCGATTTTAGATGTTGTATTTGACGGTTGTCAAGAGGTACGCGATTCGGTATTTGGAGCTACGATCATTACTATAGTTGTCTTCTCCCCAGTTTTCGCTTTGGCTGGTGTAGAAGGCAGTATTTTTATCCCGATGGGATTAGGCTATATGGCAGCAGTTATCGCTTCTAGTATCACGGCATTAACGGTGACTCCAGCTTTATGTGCAATTTTACTGCCTTATGGTCGCTTGCCAGAAACAGAACCTTGGGTAGCGAGATTTTTTAAACGGCTTTATTATCCTTTATTAACATTTTCTTTAAAGCATGCGGAAATTGTTTTAAGTTTAGCGATCGCTAGTTTGGTAGCTGCAACTATAATTTTCCCCTCCTTTGGCAGAATATTTTTACCAGAGTTTCAGGAGCAAACTTTAGTAAATACCCTAACTCTTTATCCGGGGGTTTCACTGGAAACTACGAATGCAGCTGGTGAAGCACTTCAGCACGCGCTCAAGGGAGACTCGAGATTTCCTTATGTGCAGTTGCGTTCTGGACGTGCGCCAGGAGACGGGGATGCAGCAGGGGTGAATTTGGGACACTTGGATATCGAGTTAAGCGACGCAGCGATGAAAGATAGGGAGGGGACGATTGAGAAGTTAAGGCAAGAATTCGCTAAGTTGCCAGGGGTAGCACCAAATATTGGTGGTTTTATCTCCCACCGCATGGATGAGGTATTGTCTGGAGTTAGGAGTGCGATCGCTGTCAAAATCTTCGGGCCAGACTTAGAACAACTCCACACCGTTGGGCAGCAAGTTAATGATGTCATGAAAACCGTTAATGGGATTGTAGATTTACAACTAGAACCCCAAATTCCGATTGAACAAATACAAATAAAATTCAACCGACCTGCTGCTTCCCGGTATGGTTTGACAATAGGCAAACTTTCGGAAATTATTGAAACTGCTCTGAATGGACGAGTAGTATCTCAAATTTTAGAAAAACAACAAACTTTCGATTTAGCTGTGTGGTTAAAGCCAGATGCACGGCAAAATTTAGATACGATTCGCAATTTATTAATTGATACTCATAGCGGTAAAAAAATTCCTTTAGCACAGGTTGCCACAATTGAAAATGGTACTGGACCTAATACTATCAATAGAGAGAATGTATCCCGATTGATTGTTGTTTCTGCTAATGCTAATGGTAGAGATTTACGCTCTATCGTCAATGAAATTAGAGACAAAGTTAATCAACAAGTACATCCACCCTCTGGTTACTATATCCAGTATGCGGGACAATTTGAAGCAGAAGAAAGAGCAACCCAGAATATTTTCATATCGAGTGCGATCGCCTTTGTTGCAATTACAGTCATCATGTACCTTTCTGTCAAATCTATCCCTTCTACTGCCATGATTATGATTAATTTACCTTTGGCTTTAGTAGGAGGAGTATTTTCAGTAGCTTTAACTGGTGGTGTTATTTCTATTGCCTCCTTGGTTGGCTTTATCACTCTATTTGGAGTTGCTACCCGCAATGGTTTGTTGCTTGTGGATAATTACAACACCAAATTTGCTGTAGGTCTACCACTTAAAGATGTTCTGATTAAAGGGTCAATGGAACGTTTGAATGCCATTTTAATGACAGCTTTTACTTCTGCTTTAGGATTAGCACCTTTAGTAATTGAAAGTGGGCCAGGAAAGGAAATCTTACAACCGCTTTCAATAGTAGTTTTAGGTGGTTTGTTTACTTCTACAGCATTAACCTTAATAGTTCTTCCCTCACTGTATGTCAAGTTTGGCAAGTTTTTAATCCCTTAGCACAATAAAGCAAGCTTATATGATTTGTGAAAATCAAAAGTTAAGATACCCGACTTCTCCAAGAACTTGAATATTTTACTTTTTCAATAAAAATTATCGGACTCCCAAAACTGCTAAAAGCATTTTGCCAAATTACCAATCAATTTAAAACAAGGCAGAAATTAATGAAAAAGCCAAAATCTAGTTTCATTATTATCGGAAGTGTAGGACTGCTTTTATTAGGAGCTTGTAGTAACACTAATCAAACAGTGAATACAGAAAATAGCCCAGTTTCTTCTACCTCAAGCGCCAAGGCTCCATCAGTTATACCTTCACCTGTGGCTAAAAAAACAAATAGTCCACATGGTGAATCTAAAGGTGGCCAAGTTGTAGAGACAGGAACTTATCACTTGGAGTTCTTAGCAGAGAAAGAAACCAATGCAACTCACATGGATTTATATTTGCAAACAGGTGACAATCACGAAGCAGTACCTAATGCAAAGGTAATCGCTCAAGTCCAGCTACCGGATGGGAAACAAAAGTCAATTCCTTTAACCTATGACGTTAGTGGTAAACACTACACGGCAATGCTATCCGAAAATATATCTGGTCAGTATCAGGTGAAAATTACTGCGGATATTAAAGGTGAAAAAGTAGACGGGCGTTTTAATTTTAATCGGTAACTGTTAGCTCGATTGACTGAATTACGGATTAGTCTGACAAGTGAAATTTATGCGAGTGCTACTAGTAGAAGATGAAACAGATTTAGGTGATGCCATTAAGCGAACTCTTACCCAACACAAGTATTTAGTCGATTGGGTACTGGATGGTACAGATGCATGGGCATATTTAGAAAATAGCTGGACACAATATACATTAGCTATTTTCGATTGGATGCTACCAGGAATATCAGGATTAGAATTATGCAAACGGCTTCGCTCCCATAAAAATCCTTTACCTGTGTTGATGCTCACAGCCAAAGACAGCATGGAAGATAAAGTTGCAGGGCTGGATGCTGGCGCAGATGACTATTTAGTAAAGCCATTTGGCATGGCAGAATTATTAGCAAGATTGCGAGCATTGCAGAGGCGATCGCCCCAATTTCAGCCCCAGGAATTAACTGTTGGTAACCTAACTTTAGATTACGGCAATAATTTAGTTGTTAGTCAGAATACTGCGGGAAACAAACAAGAGATTCCCCTAACAAATAAAGAATTCCAGCTACTAGAATATTTTATGAAGCACCCAAACCAAATTGTTACTACAGAACAAATTCGTAATCAGCTTTGGGAAGTAAGTGCAGAACCAGTTAGTAATGTGGTAGCTGCTCAAATGCGGTTACTGCGTCGCAAACTAGCTAATAGTGGTTGCGAAAACATAATTGAAACTTTGCATGGGATGGGATATCGTCTGAATCTTACTGATGAAATTTCATAAGCGCGATCGGTGTGAAAATTTCAAGGTATGTCGTTGCCAGTGGAACAGAGTGATTCGTATATTTTAGATTCCGTTACACTCAAAAATAGCTATAACTGTCAAATAAATTTCAAGGAAGCATATTGACTATGAAGTGGCGAGTAATTCTCGAACCTGATCAAGAAACCGGAGAATGGGCTGTTTGGTGTCCCGAATTACCTGGTTGTACATCTGCGGGTGATACGGAAGAAGAAGCTTTAGAAAATATCCGCGAGGCAATTCAATTATATTTGGAAGCCGATCCAATTCAATTAGCACCAGGAGCAATATCCCGCGAGGTTACGGTAGGATGACTCGTACCCGACGAATGAATGCGGATGAGGTTGAAAGAATTTTACAAAACTACGGATTTGAGCTTATTTCTCAAAAAGGTAGCCATCGTAAATGGCGAAATGATGATCGCCAACTACAAGTAATTGTGCCCTATCATAAAGGTCGAAATCTGCCAATTGTGACTTTGCGTAATATCATGATAGGTGCAGATATTCCCGAATCTGAGTGGAAAACTGATTAGTAAAAAGTCGCTAATTTTTACGTTCATTATTCTATTGGCAAACTTATGATTTTACCAAATTTTATTTTATTTCGAGTTAATTCAATTGCTTTTTAACAAGTGCAATTCTCCTAAATATCGTATGAATGTGACTGTTGACAGTTCTCCTTCTCTATGAAAATTTGCGGTGTCCAGATCCCCGAATACTCAAAAAAGTCGGGGATCTAATTATCTCCATAGTTACACTTATGAAACAAGTAATAGAAAATGTAAAACAAACCATAACGCAAAAAAAAATACTTTGGGCTTATCCAATTGCAGACAAATTACAAAAATATTGCTATAGTTTGGCAATCCAATGGGCAGTAGAATGCATACAATTATATTCATCCGAGATTAAATTGGACAAACTCTCCAAGCTTAATAAATATATTCAGCAAGCAATGGAAGAGCAAAATGTTTTAACTATTTTACAGTGTAATGAAATTGGTCAAGAAATATGGTATTTACCTGAAAGGGAAGAAGTTCAAACTGCAATAGCTCGGCTGTGGTGGTCTATCGCAGCTTTTAAAGCGGGAGAAGAGCATGGTGGAATAATGGAAATCACTGCTGCTGTTGAATTATTATTACCTGATATATCCGATCGTCGTCTATTAGATAGATACCTAGATGTTGCTTTAAGAATTTGGGAAAAATACGAATCACAAAACTAGGCGTTTAAGTAGTAGAATCGCATCGATTTACCTTAGTAGATAGATTATTTGTATTTACTTATCTTCACATAGTTTAGTTTTTTTAAGTTGTTTTACTTAATACCAATTCTCCAAAATGAGGCAACAGATGTAAATCAGGAAAGTCTTGCTGCATCTAAGTTTCTTAATTGCGAATTGCGAATTGGTATAATTGCTATTTTATGAATCAAAATAAACTATTTCAGCAAACCCGCCTGCGTTTAGCGCTGTGGTATGCGCTTGTCATGGCTTTGATTTTAAGCCTGTGCGGATTGGGCATCTACAGAGCAATCTCCCATGCCCATTGGATGACATTAGACCGAGAACTGGAGTCTGTCGCGGGAACATTGCACGATACTATTGAACTAAAATTACAAAAACCTGGTCAGTTGGAACCAGTAATACAGCAACTTTTACCTAATATCTGTGTAGTTGGGAAAAGTTGTATTCAAGAACAATCAATTTCCAAACGCCATATTTTAAGCGCTATCAATCAAAGCAATTACTATGTCCGTTTTTTCGATAATTCAGGACGTTTAATTGCGATCGCAGGAACTTATCCAGAAGGTTTTCCTATAGTCTTTAACAAAGAACTTTGGCAAACCCTTAAGGATAGCAAAGGCAACTTTTATCATCAAATTTCCTTTGTGCTGCACACCCAAAAAAATCTCGATTGGGGCTATATCCAAGTAGGGCGAAGTCTTGCAGAATTTAGTAGTTATCTCACTGCGGTAAAACTCACTTTAGTATTGGGATTACCAATCGTAATGGGTTTAGTTGGTTTTGCAAGTTGGTGGTTAGCAGGATTGGCAATGCAGCCGATTTATCGCTCATATAAACAAGTCCAACAATTTACAGCAGATGCCGCACACGAATTGCGGACACCTTTAGCAGCAACCCAAGCGACAGTAGAATCCGCGCTGATGATGTCTCAATTAAATGAAACAGAAGCGCGGGATATTCTACAAAGCCTATACCGTCAGAATCAGCGACTCACAACTCTAGTTACAGATTTGCTGCTGCTGACTCGCTTGGATCGTCAATCTGTGCCAATGCAACGTGACATTTGTTGCTTGGATGATATTGTTAATGACTTAATAGAGGAATTTGCAGCATTAGCGATCGCAGCAGGTGTAACACTGACATCTTCTATAAGGCTGTCAACTCCTTTGGATGTGATTGGGAATGCAGATCAGCTTTATCGCTTATTTTCTAACTTAATCATCAATGCAATTCAATACACACCACCAACAGGAAAGGTGACTGTTTACTTAGATCGTAGTAACCATTATGCTGTGATTCAGGTTCAAGACACGGGCATTGGTATTCAACAGCAAGATTTGACTCGGATTTTTGATCGCTTCTATCGAGTCAATAGCGATCGCTCCCGTAGCACTGGCGGTTCTGGATTGGGATTAGCGATCGCGCAAGCAATTATTTTGGCACATCATGGCAGCATAGATGTGCAAAGTCAATTCGGCAAAGGTAGCACTTTTACTATTAAGTTACCTTTCGATGTCCGCCCACTCGATAGTGTACGCTCTCTGGTAATAAAGTCTTGATTTCCCGTGCAATCACTATTGGAATACGAGACATTACACATTCTATTCTTATGGCTGAAGCAGACCACGTTTGTAATCGCGTTATGCAGAACCTTATACTAATTCTCCATGAAGATGGACTTAATATTTAAGTAGGTCGGCGTAAATAATTATTGTTGCAATAAGGCAGTTCTTGCAGGGGCAGGGGGCAG
>NZ_JACJQM010000061.1:0-34476 GCF_014696655.1 Nostoc sp. FACHB-888
CGCGGAATGAATGTAAGCCAAAAGAAAACCAAAGTTACCGCCGCGACAGATGGGTTTGATTTCCTCGGCTGGCACTTCAAAGTCCAGAAAAACGGAAAGTTCAAAAGTACTCCCTCAGTGGACAACTTCAAAGCTTTTCGTAAGAAAGTAAAACACATCGTCAACAACTCGAATTATGGTGCTACCACAAAGGCTCAAAAATTAGCCCCGGTAGTTAGAGGATGGAGAAATTACCATAAGTTCTGCAAGATGGACGGGTCTAGAAACTCGTTATACCACATCCAAAAAAGAGCTTATACGGTATTCAACAAGGAAACCAAGCTAAACCGCCACTCTAGCAAGAAATTACTAGACAAAGCATTCCCAGCAGTTTCCTACTCCGAAAACAAACACATTTCCGTCAAAGGAACAAAATCCCCTTATGACGGAGATACAGCCTACTGGAGCGAACGCAAAAGTAAGCTCTACGACAGCGAAACCTCTAAAGCTCTCAAGAAGCAAAACCATAGATGTGCTTCCTGCGGCTTAAAGTTCATCGATGAAGAACGGGTTCACCTGCATCACATCGATGGAAATCATGCCAACTGGAAGAAAAATAATCTTGAAGCAATTCACGAGAGTTGCCACGATTACAAACACATGAGCAAAGGCGCAAGCTAAGAACATCGGAAGCTGGGTGCGGTGAAAGTCGCACGCCCAGATTTAACTGAGAGGTGCGGGGAATAATATCCCCCATCGACTCAACCAGCATCTTTGTTACCCTTGCTCAACTTACCTGATTATCAGTTTGTATTACCCAACGCACCTTTTCCTTATCCTTATTCCCCTGTAGGGAAGGCATGGTATGACCTGCGGGTGGAGAATATGTATCAAGGATTGGCAGAAAGTCGGCAACTGCTAATAGATTTTTTGCAATCTTTAGAAAGTACCACTGGCGTACCTTTGTCACGTACCATTCTAAGTGGATTTTCTCAAGGTGGGGCAATGACTTTAGATGTTGGCTCAAAATTGCCCCTAGCAGGTTTAGCTGTCATGAGTGGGTATTTACATCCTGATGCAGTAGCGGCAGATCAAAAAGGGATTCCGCCTACTTTAATTACCCACGGTAAATATGATGAAGTTGTTCCAATACAAGCAGCCTGGAAGGCACGAGAAACTGTAGAGTCTCTAGGAGTGGCGGTAAAATACCACGAATTTGACATGGGGCATGAAATAAATCCACAAACGTTAGAGGTGCTACGGAATTTTGTTGTAAATGTAATTGGCTAGTCAGAATTACGAATTTTTTATAAATTCTGGTATAAATGCTGAAAATTTTCACGAAATCAATGCTCTCTAATGAGTAATATATATAGGGTGGCTGCGTTCAGCGCAACTTAAACCCATGCTGAAGGCGAGTTCTGCATAAGGGAGGGGCAAGCATTATGACAACTCTAAGCATTTCCAGGAAAGAAATTGCTGCCATGACTGCGGCAGAAGTAGAAGAACTGGCTACACGTCTCGATCTGGATAATTATAGCAATGCTTTTGAGGGTTTAAATGATTGGCATTTATTGCGAGCGATCGCATTTCAGCGTCCAGAGTTAGTTGAACCCTATATCTATCTCTTAGACTTGGAACCTTACGATGAAGCGTAGTTGAGAGTTAGGAGTTAGGAGTTAGCAGTTAAGAGTTGGAAATTAATATTCGTAACTACTTGCTTCTAAATTCCTATTTACTCCTAACTTTTTACCATGACTAATCCAAAATCGAACAGAGTTCTAATTGGTGTAGGTGGCGGTATCGCCGCCTACAAAATCTGTGAGTTGGTTTCGACGCTGTTTAAAACTGGGGTGGAAGTCCGAGTTATTCTCACCCGTTCAGCGCAAGAATTTATTACGCCTCTGACAATAGCCACCCTATCTCGTCATCCCGCCTACACAGATGATGATTTCTGGAAACCAACCCACTCTCGTCCTTTACACATTGAGTTGGGTGAATGGGCAGATGTCATGGTAATTGCCCCCTTGACGGCTAATACATTAGCAAAGTTAGCCTACGGGATGGCTGATAATTTACTCACCAATACCGTGCTGGCTTCTACTTGTCCCGTGCTGTTAGCACCCGCAATGAATACAGATATGTGGGAACAGCTATCGGTGCAACGAAATTGGCAACAGCTATTGATAGATAGCCGATATCATGGAATGAATACGGCATCGGGTTTATTAGCGTGCGATCGCATCGGTGCTGGTAGATTAGCAGAACCTCCAGAAATTTTGGCTTACATCCAATCGTTGTTACAGACTCAAGGTAAACGAAATTTAGCTGGTAAACGAGTGTTAATTAGTGCTGGGGGAACGCGAGAATATCTTGACCCAGTTAGATTTATCGGTAATCCTTCCACAGGTAAAATGGGATTAGCTTTAGCGCAAGCCGCACTTCACCGAGGGGCAAACGTCACCCTGGTACATGGCCCAGCTAATTGGGATATACCATTAGGAGTGCAAGGGATTCCCGTCATTAGTGCCGAGCAAATGCAGCAGGCGATGTTGGAATATTTACCCAATGCTGATGTAATTGTCATGTCAGCAGCCGTGGCAGATGTGAAGCCAAAAGATTATAGTACAGAGAAATTACCCAAGCGATCGCTCCCCCAAGCCTTACCTCTGGAACCTGTACCGGATATAGTCGCCCAATTAGCAAAACTTAAACAGCCGCATCAGATATTAATTGGTTTTGCTGCACAAACTGGGAATATTGTCAAGCCTGCATTAGAAAAATTACAGAGTAAAAAACTTGATGCTATTGTTGCCAATCCCATCGATCAACCTGATAGTGGTTTTGGGAGTGATAATAATCAAGCGATATTTTTAGATAGTCAAGGTAATAAGCTAGCGATCGCACCTTGTTCTAAATTAGAAATGGCCCATCATTTATTTGATTTTATCATCACTTGATATAGCGATTCTCATTTGAGTGAGGTACGCGGCATTATCGATTGGTAAGCTATTATGCCTTTAAATTACACAATAACTTATCAGGTTTGTTGACAGTTAACAGTCAGCAGTCAACAGTCATTAGATGGGCGATAGCTTATCAACTTAAGCCAACAGTCTCATTGAATTTGCGGCTTAAGAAAAAATTAAGGATCTGAAACCCACGGAGGTGAGTTTTGTTTGTGTAGACGCGGTTTGTAACCGCCCTTTTAGCTTAAGTTGACAGGCATGGGCATTGCCGTGTCCTTACAAGGAAACTACTACTTTGAATTGGGTATAACCCGTATGCTCTATGGCTTCAAGTCACTTTTGTAGATTTTACAATATAAGTAAGACATAAAAATAACGCTTCAATTATATGAAAATACTCTCATCAGAACTAGTCCATTTGGGATTTGGCAAATATGTGCGTTCTGACCAAGTGACAGCAGTTATACCAATAGAAGAGGAGCGAGGCCCAGGGCGACGAACCTTTGTTCACGTTCAAGGGCAAAGCGATCCAATTATCGCCTCTCGCGCTGAAGATACCATCATCCGTGATTTGGTACAGGAACCACGCGAAGTTACCCAAGCCCGTCAGCAGCAGGAAATTCTTCAAGATTTATTGGTTAATTTAGCTAATGTTAATTCAACTGTGCGTCGAATTAACCGTGATGAAGGTAGTTTGGATCTTGATTTGTTAGAACGACGAATTAAGCAAGTCCTGGAAAATTAATTGCAGAAGTCAGCAAACTAAATAACGGAGAAAGATATTGCTGAATACCATTACAGACCAAGTTTCAGTATCAGATACACAAACAAGATCACCAAGGTTGTGGATACCTGAACGGGTACTGTTTACACCTGCTGCTCTAGATGAAGATTGGGGGCAGCAGATTCTTAAACGTGTGCAGTCACTCAATTTACCAATAGAAGAACTATCACAGAACCGCCTGAAGGGATTGCGTGGTGAGTCTGAGCGAGATACTTACAACATCGCCAAGCGTACCTTAGCGGTGGTTACTGCACCACCCAGTTCTTTTAAACTGAGTCCCATTCCACCTTCTGCGGATTGGCAGTTTCACCTTGCCGAAGGTTGTCCTGCTCACTGTCAATACTGCTATCTAGCAGGTAGCTTGTCGGGGCCACCTGTCATCCGCGCTTTTGCCAACTTACCGCAGATATTAGAGAACTTAGCTAACTACGAGCAAGACGGGAAAACCACAAGTTTTGAAGTTAGCTGTTACACAGATCCATTAGGTATTGAGCATTTAACTGGAAGTCTTGCTGAATGTATCCGTTACTTTGGCACTCGTACCAATGCACATCTACGTTGGGTATCGAAGTTTGATGCTGTGGATGGATTACTCGACTTACCACACAATGGGCATACTCGCTGTCGGATGAGTGTTAATGCTGCACCGATTTCTGGCAAATTTGAAGGTGGCACGGCATCCGTAGCATCCAGACTGAATGCATTACGACGGTTGGCGCTACCACAAGAGCGTGGCGGTGGCGGTTATCCAGTAGGTTTGGTTATCGCGCCAATTATGCCGATAGACGATTGGCAGATGCACTATAGTTGTTTGTTTGACCAGATAAACGAGGCACTGGATTTTGACTGTAACCTTACCTTTGAGTTAATCTCACATCGGTTCACACCAGGGTCAAAAGAAGTGTTACAAACTTGGTATCCGCAATCAAAATTAGAGATGGATGAAGCAAAACGCAGCGTCAAGCGTAATAAGTTTGGTGGGACGAAGTACGTTTATGAGAAAGACATAATGAAGGCGTTGCGTAGCTTTTTTGAGAGTGAGATTAGTAGGCGCTTTCCAAATGCTGAAGTTCTTTATTGGACTTAGGAGACTACTTCGCTCAAATACAGTTTGAACAAATTAATTATTAGGTAAGAGAGCGATTGATATATTATGCGATCGCTCTTTTTTCCACCTGCTCAAAAGCTGGTGCGTTAGGCTAAAGCCGTAACACACCCTAACTTTTGATTTACTTTATAAATGCTCTCTTACCTTTGAAACCTACTAATGCATCAAGCCAAAATCTACTGTAAGAGCTATTGCAAGTTCGATTTGCCCAATGTCTGGGTTGGGCTAAGTCCACTCAAAGGGGGATAATTTGGGCAGACTACAGGCGGCGTTATACATTAATAAGTGTATCTGCAATACCGGACTTGTTCTGGCTTAGTCTCAATAGCAAAGGTTTGGAGATGTTTACTTTATCAGAAACTTCTATCCTGGCGGCAATCCTACTGTTAGCTTTAGGCATTTTGGGCTGGGGCTTTTATCGCGCCAGACCTTTTGGTAAACTGGGAATCTTAGCCTGGTTACAGTCGGTGGTGTTGATGACTCCCTGGCTCCTGTTTTTTGGATTGTTTGCCGCAGGGATTTACATCAATATAGCGGGTATATTGTTCTTAGTAGTGACTTCCGCAGGATTGTACATCTACTTAGGCAGCCAGTTACGCGCAGCTGGGCAAGATGCCATCCTTAAGCAACGCGCAACAGAAAGAATCGCAGCTGATTCTTTACTTGAAGCAAAATCCTCACAACCAACAGCAGCAGAACTGAAACCAGAGATCACGCCGATACCAGAAGAAGACTTAAATGTAGTTAAAGGTATTTTCGGTATCGATACGTTTTTTGCTACAGAAACCATCGCTTACCAAGATGGAGCCATTTTCAAAGGCAATTTGCGGGGAGAACCAGAAGAGACTCACAACCGTCTAACTGCAAATTTGCAGCAACGCCTTGGTGATCAATATCGCCTGTTTTTAGTGGAAAATACAGATGGCAAACCAGTGGTGATTGTCCTGCCGAGTCGCAATGATCCCCGGCCAATGTTGTTATCGCAAAAAGCTTTTGCAGGTATTCTGTTGGTAGCGACCATTGCCACAAGTTTAGAAGCTGCGGGATTACTACTGAATTTTGATTTCTTTGCCAATCCAGGGCGGTTTCAAGAAGCTTTGCCCATAGGCGGTGGGATATTTGCGATTTTAGGAGTTCACGAAATCGGTCATTGGTTACTTGCCCAGCGTCACAAAATTCGCCTTAGCTGGCCCTTCTTTTTACCAGCTGTGCAAATTGGTTCCTTTGGTGCAATTACCCGCTTTGAATCTTTGTTACCTAACCGCAAGGTATTATTTGATATCGCCTTGGCAGGGCCAGCCGCAGGTGGTATTGTCTCTTTGTTAATGCTGGTGACGGGCTTGCTGCTTTCCCACCCAGGTAGTTTATTTCAATTGCCCAATCAGTTTTTCCAAGGGTCGATTTTGGTGGGAAGTTTGGCGCGAGTTGTCCTTGGTTCGGCGTTGCAGTCGTCCCTGGTAAGTGTTCATCCTTTAGTGGTGATTGGTTGGTTGGGGTTAGTTATCACAGCTTTAAACTTAATGCCCGCAGGACAACTAGATGGTGGGCGCATAGTGCAGGCGATTTATGGACGCAAAACCGCAGGACGGGCAACGATCGCAACTTTAATTTTACTGGCGTTAGTGTCTCTCGGTAATACTCTTGCTATGTACTGGGCGATCGTGATTTTCTTCTTGCAACGGGATCAAGAACGCCCTAGCTTGAATGAAGTCACTGAACCTGATGATGCTAGAGCCGCTTTGGGGCTTTTGGCTCTATTCTTGATGATTACCACGCTTCTACCCCTGACTCCTGGCTTGGCTGGGCGTTTGGGAATAGGATAGTGCTTATGGAGCCTACACCCAAACATTGTTAAATGATTGTTGGTGAACCTTCGCTTAAATTAAGCGAGGTGTTCACCGACAGCTTATGAAGAAAATTAACTAAATGGTTTCCAACCTGCAAGCAAATTGGGGTAAGCCATTGGTGTAGGGAAAATCTTCTGGAAGGCAGTTTGACGCTCTTGAGGCTTTTCTTTGCTCATGTTCCAGAGGGTTTCATAAAAAAAGAAAGAGACTCCAGCAAAATTGCGATCGCGTACTTTTTGCACTTGTGTCTGAATCTGTTGCATCGGTACAGATCGATTTTTCAACCCAGCCAGAATACCCACACTCACTGGAATATGGCTCTTTGCCGCTTTCACTTCTGGATATTCTAATTCGTTAACAAAAACATTCAAATCATCACGATATATCTGCAAAACTAAGTCTTCAATGATTCCCATCCTTTCCCATTTCTGCCAGTCTGCTAAAAAGTACTCATAGGAAAAACGTTGAGGATTAGGAGCAACGGAAACCAGGCAATTTTTCTTAGTAGCTTTAACGGCTGTAAATACCCGCTTCATAAACTCGGTGATTTTGTTAGCTCTCCAGCGCACCCATTCTGGATCTTTAGAGTTTTTGGAGGGAGCTTTCCCACGGTGTTCTTTTTTGTAAAGTGCCACTGTATAAGCATCGTACCCTAATTCTGATGGTAGGCCAAAATGGTCATCAAATTGAATACCATCAATATTGTAGTTTCTGACAATTTCAACAATTAAATCTTGAATAAATTGTTGTACTTCTGGACGGAAAGGATTTAGCCAAACACGATTATGCGTCCCTTCTTTAACAATCCGAGTCCCATCGCTGCGACTGGTGAGCCATTGGGGACGATTTTTAGCTAATAGAGAATCTGCTGGTGCCATGAAGCCAAATTCAAACCAGGGAATCACTGTTAACCCTTTTTGATGTCCTACATCAACAATTTCTTTGAGGATATCTCGCCCTTTTAAACCGGGTGTAGGATCGAGCGATCGCCCAATAACTTTTTGTGCAACCTTGCTGGGATACAATGTATATCCCCAATTCCAAACTGCCGGATATATGGTGTTAAAATTAAGTTCGTCAAGGCGTTGCAAAGATCCCTTGAGGCGATCGCTCGAAAACAGCACATCACTATCAATATTTGTTAACCATACTCCCCTTAACTCAGATGCTGGCGTTCGCGGCAGGTTAATCTGAGCGTTCAATGGGAACGATAGCATCACCGTAGCTACCACACTCAAGGTAGCTATAACGGCAAACAAAAGAGACTTTCTGCTTTGGGGAGTATTCCACCAAAAAGGAAACTCAGCACACCACTTTACAAACCTTTTCATCATTTGCTACAAACATCATCAAAATTATGAACAATCAGCATAAATAGCGATCGTTTCGATTGTAAGCGCTAAAACAATCGCTATTCATGCTGAGGTTTATTATTTGGCGCTGGCTATAAGTTGATTCCAGGCTTTGACTGCTGCTTGTAAATTCTTTGGCAGGTTATTTTGAGAAATATCGTTATACTCAACCGTACCCTCAAGGCTTGTAAGAGTGTAAGTAATAAAATCAGCAGAACCACTGGGGGCTGGGTACCTCAGATTTTTGAATTTACTAAATTGAGAACGTTTTAGCGATCGCACAAATTGTTGCACCTGTTGCACAGGAACGCGGCGAACACTACGTTCAGAATCATTGGCATCACCAATCCGTACCCGAATTAATTGTCCATTTTTGAGTAAAACAGTCTCGTAGGTTCTGCCAATAAAACCACCACTGGAAATTTCTCGAAATACTACATATCCAGGTAACGGTGGTGGTAACTCGCTGACTGGAATTTGCACAGGGGCCAGTGGACTTGAGCTAGCCTTTTCATTCAGCCTGAGTGCGGAACCTGTTTGATTGGTATGATAAACTAGGGTTTGGTCACCAATGCCTACAACCACCCGCCAACCCGGTACCAAAGCTTGGGTACAGAATTCATCAGCATTAGCTAATTCTAAACAGCCATCTCTCCAAGTCTGCTGTTGAGCCTCAATGATTGTTAGCTGAGAAATTGGCTGTTGCAAACGTTTAGAGGCGGCTTGTAAAACAGCATTTTTTACAGATGCGGGTAATGTATCTGACACCGCATTAGCTACTGGACGTGGTAAGCCGTTTGGTTTAATACTTTCTTTGAGAACTTCATTGCTTGTTTCTAGCGATAATTTCGCAGAAGCGCCCGTAGCACCTTTGATAAGTGTTAAACCGTTAGCAACAGACAAAATTCCAGTCAGAATCAAAGCAGCGAAAATTCGCGTTTGATTGGCGTTAAAGTAGTTTTTCAGCATGAATTTCATAGTAAGATACGAATTTTTGCTAAGAGTTATATAACTCATAAATACTATCTAGTCACTAATAGATAATAAAGTATATAATTCCAGAAATTTGCCAGTTGGAATTAACTTAGTACCTGTCTTCTGACACAGATATAAAGACAAAGACGCTAACGTACTGATTTTTTGTTCCTTGTAGCGATTTTTTCTGTACTTTACCTATGCGGGAACCGTTATACAGCAGTTTTCTTTTGCATGAGGTACAAAGTCACTGGTTTTGAGGCAGGAGGCAGATCGCGCAGCGTGTCGTAGACAAGGCAGGAGGCAGGAGGGAGAAGAATAATTTGATTTGTGAATCCTTGGTTCTGTACCTCATTTAGTTGCAAACTGCTATATATAGGACTCATATTTGATTTTTGAACAAAACTTTAGTACACCTTTATTCCTTCTTCCTAGTCCCCAATCCCTTACCTCTACGAGTGATTCAGAAATCAAATCGGATTGCTATAGAAATTTCGGATTAAAATGCACTCAATCAAAACGCCCTATAACCCAACGGCAATCAAGCAAGAACTCAGAAGCTCATCAAACTTCATTATTATGAACAGTTTGTTGGAGAAGAGAATCCACACTGCTGTTTAAAAAAATAGCTTGCCAGTAAAGCTTACAATGCTTTTGCGTAACTCTGGTAAGTGAGGGTTTAATAAAAGTAATTTTATAAAATAATGTGACAGAATGTAGCTTAAATTTTCCTTGACTCAAACCAGTGTATACAATATTTTGCAAGTAATTTCAGCCAATATTAAGCGCTGATGGCTTGCTGTTCAGCTTCAACTAACTGATTGTTAGGTACATCAAATCTAATGGTAGTGGCTGCCCAGTCTTTAAAATCGGGTGCTAGCCAGACTAGCTTGCACAAAATTTCATCATTTACCCACAATACCAACGGAAACCGAAACTGTTTCCGAAACTCATCTCGCATGATATTGGTACTGATGATGAGTTGGCTGATGTCGGCTACAGATTCTAAACCTCGTACCATCAAAGCTTCGGGTTGAGTAGCACCAATTCCATTTGTAATAGCTGTATATAAAGTGTCTGCCGCAGGTGAGAGTAGAATTTCGTAGATGTCTGCTGATGAAAATTCTGTTAACACATTCAGCACGTGCTGCTGCCTTTCAACACAGTTACAACAAGCTAATATCAGTGAGAATTCCCCAGCAGAAACCATCATCGCTCTTGCCAGCCTATTAGTGGCTGTTGTGCTTCTAGCTGTGCCGTTTTCCGAATTACTTAAGCTGATCATTAAAAAATCCTGGTTTGAATTTTAAAAATATCTGAGTAATATTCAGTTATTCTACTCTATAAATTTTTACTTAAAAGTGTTAAGTAGGTAATTTTAATGAAGTTTTTCTCAAATACCAAGCATAATACTACGCATATTTAGCTAAGAAGTATATATATCGTGTATTATGCCACACTTACAATTAAGAGATAATGTAAAGGTAGTATCAAAATCATGTAAACAAAAGATAATGCAAGCATAAGGAAGCAAGTAAGAAATTAGCAATTTAATTAAACGCTATTTTCATATATTTTGGCATCTACGCATTGGTTAAGTAGTTATTTCTTAATATAGTGTTAAAAAAATGCTCAGTATTGAGTTTAACAATAAACATTGGGAAATGGGAAAAAACCTACCTGGACAATGGTTTGAAGAATTAGCTATGGAAGATCGCTTCTGGTGGTGTGCGAATAGTCAATAAATACGAGTGCAACTATGTGGGCTGCTGTTGTGGCTGTGCGAAAACAGCAACCCACTCAGATTGTGATTGCTGTGCCTGCGGCTGCACCCGAAACTTGCTATGAGTTAAAAGTTGAGGTAGACAAAATAGTTTCTGTATCCACACCTAGCCCTTTCCAAAGTGTTGGTCTTTAGTACGAAAACTTTCCCCAAACTACTAATGAAGAAGTCCGCGACTTACTGGCAGAACAAAAAATGAAGGTTCCGCTATAGATTAGCGATCGCAACCCATATTAAATGTCTAAAAACTATAGCAAAAAGGTATTACAAATCTAATAAATGACTCTAAGAAAATATGAGTGACTCAGAACTAAACTGCTTAGAATTTACACCCGATAGCAATAATGTTTGTTGAGTTTCTCCAGCATTAAAATTTAAAATGAGTCCATCATTAGTATCAGTTATATTTCCTTGAGAAAACATCTCATTTAACCAACTGTCAGCCTTAATATCATCCCAACCCTTAAATTCAAGCTTATCGATACCAAATTGAAAATCTTGAATAACATCAAACTCTTCTTTCAACAAGCTATCGCTAACGTTGATAATATTATCAACACCGAGACTAACTAGTAAATCTTGGATGCCAGCAAGCTGATCTGTCAACAAGGTATCACCACCGTTGAAAACAAATTTGTCATAGCCGTCGCCACCAACTAAAACATCATTTCCCTCACCACCAATCAGAACATCATCACCCGAACCGCCATTTAAGCTATCATTGCCTTCGCCTCCATTTAGAGTATCATCCCCTTGGCCGCCTTCGAGGATGTCATCGTCTTTCTTTCCATCCACCTTGTCATTCCCTAAGCTGGCATAAATTTTGTTTCCACTGTTACTTCCTTGAAGATTATCTTTTCCAACCGTGCCATAAATAACATTTTTACCTAAATTGTTGATTAAAGTATCTCCTAAAAAAGTAATATTACTGACATTCATCTCTACTAGCGTTATGTTGGTGTTACGATTAAAGGTTTTTTTATAACTACCAACCGCCTTTCCTATGAGGGAGTCCTCCCCATTATCGCCGTCAATATCAGTAGTTTGCGGACGACTCTTAATAGTAATATTACTACTCTTGCTATATTCCAAATCAGCAATATGCTCAGAGGAAATTAACTTACCTTGGATACCGAAATAATCTAATACCTTAGGTTTATCAGGATTTGTGGTATCTAGTGCCAAGAACCCAATTTTACCCTTAGCCTGATTATATTCAGCAGCAGAATTTTCAATTTCTTTAGCTGTTAGTGTTAAGTCTGCAAAGAAATCGAAAGAAAAGGTTTTTTTAGCAGCAACTTCAAAACTACCAATCACTTCCATTTTACTACTGGCGCTTCCTCTGAAAGAACCATCTAATCCAATGCCAGTAACGTCACTAAAGAGCGAAGAAAAAGTTGGATCGGTATTAAAAACAGATGCGGCTTGAACCGTAGCAGTAGCAACGCCACTTTCAACCAACGTCTTTACCTGAGTGGTAGTCAAAGTTCCTGAAGGCTTTTGACTATATTTGGAGAAGGAAGCAACCCCTGTAGCGTTAGCAAAGTTAGGGTTGGGATTAGGAATTTTATCTACAATTGGCTGTAAAAATAGTGTTTGTGACCGCATAATATTTTCTGTTTATCCTGTTAAGTACTTTGTCTACAAAGATGTATGAGTGTATGCAATCCTATGTTGTGAAATTAGTCGTAGCGATCATACAATCTCATAATTTAAGCAGTAATGTCGGTTATCCAGGGCGATCGCATCTATAACTACTCTTGACCACAAACAAGGTATTGTTAATTTCATCTTCTATTGATGATGAGACATACCTATCTAGTCAGGTCAACGTTTGCTACAATCGCAATTAGGTCATTGCCGCCAGGAAGTTGGGCGAAAATCAAAGTATCAAGCCCAGATATCTGAGATTTAGTTTCAAGTTTATAAGTCACTGCTGGACTAAGTGCCAACTGATCAATACCCTTCTCAAAGCCCAAAATAGTAGCATAGTCATTATCGCCAGCAGATGTATAATAAGAGCCATTCGCATCCCCAAGCACAAATACATCTTTGACGCTGTCGGGAGAAATATTTGTGACGTCGCCCTTATTGTCAACCGCACCGCCACCTACTAACACATCTCTCTCAAATTGATGTTCCTCTACTAGGGCTAAATCCATTGAGAGTGTCACTACCAGCACCCCCTACGAGAAAGTCCTCAAAGAATCCTTCAGGAGCATTTGGAGATCCGCTACGGCCTCCAATCAGATTATCATTACCATCGCCACCAAATATTACGTCACTACCCTGATCTCCATTGAGGGTGTCATTGCCAGCAGCCCCAAAAAGCAAGTCATCCCCTGCACTTCCCGAGAGATTATCATTTCCGAGTCCCCCATTAAGGGTGTCATTGCCGAGACTTCCAACGAGCGTATCATTGCCACTATCCCCATTTAGCAAGTCATCACCAAGACTTCCACTCAGCAGATCATTACCGCTACCCCCATTCAGGGTATCGTCACCGAGGTTGCCAAACAATCTGTCATTCCCATCTCCTCCATTCAGTAGAGAATTACCACTGATACCTGCATATATCTTGTCATTACCACCTCCTCCGGTCAAAGTATCGTTACCACCAAGTCCAAAAATCGTGTAACTATTAGTGTTAGTGTTTCCTTGTGGGGCATTTAATAGATCGTTGCCGTTAGTTCCTTGTAAAATGCCACCAGATGTATTGTTATTAAGACCTCTTCCGGTCAATATATCGTTACTACGGCTAAAAAGATTCGCAATCTTATCATTATTAGTGTTTTGTATATCGTTGCTGTCACTTCTTTGTATAATTGCCATGTTTTTTACCTCGGAAATTTTTGGTTGAAGTTGCCAATGTATACTGGGTAATCATCTAAGGGATGTTTTAAAAGTATTTGGCTGTGATTTTAGGCAGTTGCTTATTATTAAGCCAATGACCAGTGATTCAGTTAACAGTGTCGAACCTTGCTCACTGGTAACTGTTTACTGACAACTGTTGATACTCCTAACTCCTTTAAAAATCTAAACAGGGAGATTTTCGCAGGATCTAATCTAATTTGACACCAATAATAAGCCTTTTAAAACATCCTCTTAGCTACTTTTGAGCGGTAGGTTCCTTGCAAAATTATTGTCCTAAAAATAGGCTCAATTAGCGCCTTACAGAAGACTATTTTGAAATTGATCATCACCTATCGAATTGAGACCTGTAAATGTAAAGTTATTTAACAGGTTATTATTTTCTACTATGCCAATCCCATTACCTAAAGATGCATTCAAATCAGTCATGACATTAGTAGGCTCGGAAGTAGAAGTTGTTGTACCTATAAATAAACTGCCATCAGCACCTCTGGTTAGTGCATCAGTGCCTAAGTTGCTGACGAAAGTATCGTTATCTTGATCTCCCAATAGCAAATCGTTCGTGTTACCTCTACTTAAGGAATTCGTGGCTACCACGGTACTTCTATTTGATGTTGCTCCGGATACGAAAACTTTTTCACTCTCGTTAATCGTTAAACCTGTGGGGGAAGCAATGCTGAGGTTCATGCTACCGCCGGCACCACTTATATTGACGTAGGACAGACCTGTGACAAAAATACTGCTCATTAGATTTCCTCTTGATACTGCTAGATATGCAATACCGACTTGATCAGAGAGGCAGGGGAGCAGGGAGCAGGGGAGAAGATGCTGTAATTTCCCAGCAATAGGGGGTTTCAGAGCAAATAAATTTATTTATGCTTAATGTTAAATATTTATTTCGATAGCGCAGCGTATACCCTTCTCTACCAGAGGCTGCGCCCTAAGCGTAGCCATGCCGCAGGCTTTACGGGATGCTTCGCTTAGAGCGAGTTATCGAGCGTCGATGCATAGGACAAGAAATAATGCGTCCAAGCTTTCAAAGCCAATAAATTTATTTATGGGGTTCTCCCCCAAGCTTTGTATACCCTGTCCTCTTTCCTCTCCTTTGACTGATAGTTATGATATTAAAGCTCAAGTATGGCACTTGTTAGATGCTGAACTTTGGAAGCGCTACGCTAAACATTACTCGGCTTGACAAAAAGCTTCCTAACATTAACAAACAGATATCACGTTGCATGAAAGAGGTAAGTCTTGCAACTGTCTAATTAACTGTGTTAAGATTGAATTAAATTTAGAAAACTGCTGAAAACTATCTTAGCTTATAGTTTTCAGCAATTTTTGAACATCCAACAGTAGGTTGAGTAGAGTACAAGATAACCCAACAAAACAATTGCTATGGAGTGTTGGTTTTCATACTCACTTTAACCTGCTTTTCTTTTTAGGCTTCAGCTTAACTAATCCAGTTGGATCAAGTATTACTTAACGGTAGCAGAAATAGCGTTAACGAAAGTCTCAGAGCGATTGTCTTCGGTTTGAACACCACCAATGACGCTGGTGAAGGTTCTGTTGCCAGTAGCATCAGCACTAACAACTAATTCAGCAACGTTTCCTTCGATACCATCTAAGTTAGTGTCAATTGTCTTGACGAATTTTTCATTAACATCAGCTTTAACTAACTTGTTTGTAAAGAAGAAGTTTTGGATGTTAGTACCACGACCACCAAGAATTTCTTCAGAGGTGTTTTCCAAGTAGTTTAGATCAGAAATAATCATTTGAGTTTCTCCTGCAAATGCGTAAATTGCTTTTAGGAATCTTTGTTTTAGCCAATCTTTTATTGGCTATAAGAATAATATAGTTTGTTTATTTAAAAGTCAATGTTCTCAGACAAAACTTTGATTTAAAAAACTAATGTATTCATATTTAAAAATGAGTATACATAGCATTAAATATAATTAAAAAAAGCAAGACAATTTTAGGCAGTAATAATTGTTAGCTACTGCCTAGTAAGGCTTATGGCGATTAAACTTAATCTTTTACAGCACCAAATTAGCAAAATGTGGATATATTCACAAAATACTGAAGACAAAAATTTATTAAATTTTAAACAAACAACACTAGGATCTATAACATTTATGAAAACTAGATGCAACTACCTTTAGTTAGGAAAATCCAAGAGCCTATTTAGTCTTGTTGAATGACATATTTAACAATTCCTCCTGCGATCGCACATTTGAATCTGAGTTTATCTGAGTAATAATTTTCATTGCGTTGATTTGTTGTTTTAGCCAATCAGAAAATGATTCTGCAATGATTTTTTGGCGCAACTGTTCATCTAGTTGGGGTTGAATAACTTCTTCTACCCAAATTAAATGCACCCCCTTGGGAGTTGTAATCGGTTTGAGAGATTGTGGCGGTACAGCAGCAAATACAGCTGCTGCAATCTCTGGACGAAAATCTTTGCGGTATCGGAGTCCTTGATATCCATAAGCACGGCGGAGTTCTGGTTCTGGGATATATAAACGAGCAATTTCAGGAAAATTGATTTCGCCTTCTTCGAGCGCATAAAAAAGTTCTAAAGCCAAGTCTCGATCCTCGAAGACAACTTCGTAGGTAACGGCGGCGACATAATCTAGTTGGTGTTCATAAAAGTGCTTTTCGAGTTGAGCAGAAAATAGATGCTTTGCTAACTTCTGCGAAAGAATGTTGTTGTAGGCTAATTCTTCAAACTCATTCACAGACAGATGGTGTTTTTCTAGCCATGTCCAGGTTTCTTTAGCTTTGACAAGCTTCTTGGCAAACCTTAAACGATCTCCTTCTTGCTGTAGTTCTTCTGGTGTTACTGTAATTCCTAGTTCTTTAGCTGCTTCGATAATGATGCTTTGCGCTGCTATTGCCTCTACTACATTAGGTATCTGACAAGAAAGTTTGAGGCTGTGAATGATATCTGAACTGGAAATTGTCAGACTGTGGGGCATAATACGATATCTCCAATAACTAAGAAAATTCGGCATGGGGCATTGATGGTTCCTTTTGCCCTATTTCCTAATTCAAAATCGCTTTGACTAAATCTCTAAACCGCCTTTTTGCAGTTTTTTGAACGGATCTAAAACAAAATCAATCACGCGCCGTTGGCGAATGATGACTTCAGCATTTGCTGTCTGACCGGCTCCTAATGGAATACGTTTGTTGCCATTTTCGACATACTGCTGCTCTAAAATGATTTCTAATTCATAGTTTTCGATGTTTCCTTGGGGTGTTTCGGTAATTTTCGAGTCAGGAGAGATCCAAGTAACTTTCCCTGGCACGATGCCATACTCCTGGAAGGGATAGGCATCAAACTTGACTTTTACTGGCATTCCTACCTTCAAAAAACCACTATCCTGATTAGGCATACTAGCTCTGAGTACGAAGTCTGCATTCTTGGGTGCGATTTGGGCAATCCTTTGACCGAGTTGTACAACTGCTCCTGGCTTCGTGGTGGGTAATTCGAAAATCACGCCATTAATCGGCGATCGCACCACCCGTTGCTGTATCTGAACTTTTATAGATATAATCTGGCTTCTTGTCTGAGCCATTTCTGATTGCACTGCTGTTATTTGTGTCTGTAAGTCTTTTAGCTGTTCCTGATTTTTCATTACAGCCAGTTGCCCAGCTTGCAGCACACTTTTATAGCTACTTTGTTCTTCTTGCAGTCGGAGTCTTGCTTGTTTGATATCAGACTCCAACATATTGATAGTTACTTGATAACGATTTAGCTCTTCTGCCAAACGCAATTTTGCTTGTTTAATATCTGATACAGCTCTGCTATAGAGTCGTTTACTTTCTTGTTCTTCTTTTTTGAGTTGATCAATTTGGGTTGCAGAAGCTGCACCATCCTGAACGAGTTTGCTAAAGCGGGCAATTTGCCTGGAATCTATACTCAGACGAGTTTTAGCCGATCGCTGATCATCGCGGGTGGTATCAATCTGCTGCTCTGCTTGCTTAACTAATGCTTGTTTTTCTAACTTTTGCAGGTTATGGCTACTCAGTTTGGCATCAAGGTTTTGCTCTGCCTGATTAACTTGAGCCATTTTTTCTAATTCTTGGGATTTATTTTGTTGCTCTAAGAGGCTAGTTGACATGAGGAGTTGACTTTTGAGCAATTCCAGTTGGGATTGCCGATTTTGTAGCCCTTCCAATTTGCTCTGGAATTGTTGCAGTTCCGTTTGTAGGACATCAGATTCTAGTTCTACTAAAACCTGGCCAGCTCTGACTGTATCTCCTTCTTTGACCATAACTGCTTTGACACTTCCAGCAGCTTGAGCATCTAATTTTTGAGTTGCACCTTTTGGTTCTATACGCCCTCTAGCACTGCCAGTCTCATCTACTTTTGAGAGAGTTGCCCAAGGTAAGAACAGACCAGCAAAGGCTATGAGTACATACAACAAACCACGAGTCCAAATCCGAGGTAAGGCATTGAGCAATGCTTCAGTACCGTAGTACAAGTCTTGATTGTTATTTTCTGCCTCAATAACTTCCACAGATTCTTCTTGCTGTGTGTAACTTTGATACTCATCTGGCTTTTCTTGGGGAAGTGGGGATGATCTATTGGGAGATGGCATAGTTTTAATTCCGATAACAGTAGATAGGGAGTGGGGAGTGGGGAGTGGGGAATAGGGGGAGTACAGGAGAATAGTAAATAACCGCCCCATCTCAACTTACTTGAGCCAGTTGTTGTTGATTCAGGTAGTAATAATGACCTTTTTTAGCGATTAATTCGTCGTGAGTACCGCTTTCTACCAAAACGCCTTGATCTAAAACCAGAATCAAGTCAGCGTTGCGGACTGTAGAGAGGCGATGGGCAATGATTACACTTGTGCGTCCTTGAAGAATTGTTTTGAGGTTGTTTTGAATAATTCGTTCTGATTCGGAATCTAGGTGGCTGGTGGCTTCATCAAATAGTAATAATCGAGGATTTCCGAGCAAAGCACGAGCGATCGCTAGGCGTTGGCGTTGTCCACCAGAAAGCATACCGCCGCTTTCACCAATTTGGGATTCGTAACCCATCGGTAGTTTTTGAATAAAATCATCAGCTCCAGCATATTTTGCTGCTTGGATAATTTCTTCTAAAGAGGCATTTGGATGAGCGATCGCAATGTTTTCCCGAATCGTCCCACCAAAGAGAAAAGTATCTTGGTCTACAACACCAATTTGAGAACGGAGCGATCGCAACGAAACACTGGTGATATCGCAACCATCAATGAGTAGTTTGCCATCTGTCGGTGGGTATAAACCTAAAATCAATTTACTCAGGGTTGTTTTTCCAGAACCGCTACGTCCCACAACTGCAACCATCTGTTCCGGCTGGATTTCAAAGTTAAGATTTTCTAAGACGTTAGTCTCACTTTCTGAGTGATAGCGAAAGGTAACATTATGAAAGCTAATGTGACCGCGTAGCTTACCCAACGCCTTCCGGGGTTTAGTTTCTAAGTCTTCTTCTGGTTCCGCCTCCAACACATCATTTATGCGTTCGGTGGAAATTACAATTTCTTGCAATTGATTCCACAGCATAGATAGCCGTTGGAAAGGACTCAAGACGTTACCCACCAACATATTGAAAGCAACTAATTGTCCAATAGTCAGTTCACCATTAATTACCTGGGTCGCTCCATACCACAGCAATGCAGTGTTTACAAAAGTTTGGATGACACCACTGATAATTTGTAGGTGATTACCAATTATTTGAGCATTAAAGGATTTTTTAACCAAATCATTCAGCAGTTCCTCCCAACGCCAGCGCACAGTCTGTTCAATTGACAATGAGCGGACGGTACGAATTCCACTAAGAGATTCTATGAGATAGCTTTGTTCTTTAGCGCCTGCATTAAAAATTTCTCTGGAGATGCGGCGCAAAATACTTGTGCTAGCCAGCGCCAAGATAAAAAATGGCGGTACAGTACACAGCACAAATAATGACATCCGCCAACTATAGGAGAACATCAAGGCCAGATAAACCACCAATGTCAGCATATCCAGCAAAATGGAGAGTGTCTGCCCAGTGAGAAATTGCTGAATTTTCTGGTTTTCTTGGATGCGCGAGACTATATCCCCAACAAAACGCGACTCGAAATAAGAAAGGGGCAAGCGGAAGGTATGTTTAATAAAACCTACCAATAGGGAGATGCTAATACGGTTAGCAGTATGAAATAGAAGATATTGTCGTACAGCGTTGACAGCGACACCAAATAACCCAAAAATAATCATCCCCAAACCAATAGCGTTTAAGGTTGTCACACTGCGTTGCACAAGTACTCTATCGAGCAATAACTGAGTGAATACTGGCGTTACCAGTCCAAATAATTGGATTAATACCGAAGCTACAAAGACTTCTAATAGTGTCCGATAGTGAGGTTTGATTAACTCAAAAAATTTCCAAAAGCCCGTACTTTCGTTTTTAGTATTTTTTAATAAGGCTGTAGGTTGTAGTAACAATGCATAACCACTCCAACCTGCTTGAAATTCAGCTTTTGTCAGGTTGCGTTGACCAAGAGCAGGATCACATACAATCACCCGCTTTTTGGTGATTTCATAGACAACGATGAAGTGGTTGCCTTCCCAGTGAACAATTGCAGGTAAAGGTTGTTCTACCAATTTATCAAAAGTGGCTTTCACTGGACGGGTGGCAAAACCCAGGTTTTCTGCTGTGGCTGCCATAGCCTTTAGAGATGCACCACTACGGTTGACGTTGGTCATATCTCGCAGGCGATTGATACTAAAATGCTTACCCCAATAGTTACCAATCATCACTAAGCAAGCAGAGCCACAATCGGCAGCACTTTGTTGGGCATAGAAGGGATAGCTTTTAGTGAGCCGTTTCCACCAATGCCCCACTTGCACTTTTGGACTGGGAAAGTAAAAAGATGATTTTTTTGGTTGTTGTTGTAACTGCTGATCTCGTTGGGGAAAAGGAATAATTTTGGATTTTGGAGATCGAGAAGTTTTTTCCTCACTCCCCGCTTCCTGCTCCCCACTCGCCAATCCCCACTTCCCTAACTCTGGCAAGTATTCTAATGCTGTTTGCCTATGGTCGTTTTTCAGAATGTAAACAATTGTTGGTTGAGTTGCCTGCCAATCGCCTTGTTTTGGTTGGGCCAAGATTGTGCCTGGTGTCAAAAAATCGCCTTCAAAATGCCGCAGTTGACCTCTGTACAATAGCCATAGCTGGGAATCTTGGGATACTTGCGTAGTTATAGAGCCAGTTTCTAAATACTGTCGCTCAAAGAGAGATAAAGCTTTGAGCATCCCTGGTACAAGTGAAGTATGGCACGGTAATTGTGAGGTTTGGCGACATAACAACAGCAAATCCCAAAGTTCTGCACGGGCAAACAGGCGATCGCGAATAGTAGGATACTTGTCTATCAATGGTTGCAATGCGTCTTGTCTGAAATAGCCAAGTTTTAAGCTTGTCGAAGCTCTGACTACATAAGGGCTAAAGTCAGCTTCGGGAAACAGAGTCAATTCGCCGAAAACAGACCATGCACCAAAGGTAGTAATTAAATTCTCAGAACTATCCAATAGTCGGACTTTACCTGTAAGGATAATGTAGATACCAGGGTTCGTCTGTGCAGATTGCCAAAACTGCTTTGCTAGTGGTGGCTCTACAATTTCCATTGCTGCCAGTAAGTTTTGTAATTCTTTTTCTGAAAGCTTTGCACCCAAGGTGTACAACAGCCTTTCGCCTACATGTTCCCCAGAAAGCACGGCTGGCATTTTCTAACCTCCAAGACAGAATTTAGTTATTGCTCTAAATTGAAAAAATAAGTATTATTTGATACTTTTATATTTTGTGATGAAATCCTAAGTCTCCTGGAAGAAAAGAGTATTGTTATATAAAAAGTATTTTTATTTGAAAAGCAGCGCTACTCGTTGTAGCAGACCTTTGATATGACAATCACTAATGTGATGTGAATGCTAAAATATTGAGCTACATCTTTGCCTAGCCAAGCTTCTTTGCTTATAAAGCATCAATTCTTGCAGTGCCTTCGGTCACCACAAGACTCGTGCTTTCAGTAAGAGGTTGAAGAAGAATTTAGAAGCAAAGCATCTACAGCTTTGTCAAGGTATTAGAATCAATTTAGTAAGGTATGATTTAGCCTACAGCGCGTAACCTCCAGCATTAAAAAGCTGGCTTTGGGCAGGCTACATAAAGAGTAAAGAGACGAGAAAAACTATAAAGCACATCATGATTTTTTGAGATTTTACTACTTAATCAAAATCTCACTTAAACAATATTGCTTGGTTTGTTTAGAAGCTACTAAACTCAATCTTTTTCAAGTCATGTTTAGTCTCTTTAAACATATACCCTAAGAGCTATGTAAATTTTATTACACCTCCTCTAGCAGAATTAGTGCAAGTGGTTAAAATGGTGTTGCAAGAAACATATTTAGATAATTAAGTAGGTAGGCGGGAAAATTTATAACTATGTTATTGCGATCGCCGCAAAGTCAAGCGAGCAATAGAGCTTCAAGCTTTTTAGATTTAGTTACATAGTTAGGTTTATTTGTGCCTACCTACTTAGCTTACACTGATTAACTTAAAGTTTGAATGGTCTCATACTTATTTTCCTGTAAATTTTATAAAATCTTACATAAGGGATAATTCTTAACAAAAAAAATATAATTCTAAGCCATTTATACATTAAATCTTTAAAGAGATAGACCACATAGTATGGTGCAAGTTATAACAGCACATAATACTCCCAGTTCGCCCCGCCCATTTTGTCGAGAGTTACAAACAAAGTCTACTTTTAACAATTTCTCTAGGTCTACAGATTTAAATATGTGCTGTTGTAACCCAACGGCAAGTAGCTGGGACTGATTAATTTCTTCAGCATAGGCTGAGAGGGGTTTTTTAAATGGTAAACCATAAAAAGTTCCTTTCTAATGGACAGGGCTTTTGCAAAGAATTAAACAATGATCAAGTTGTTAGCACTAAAATATAATGCAATAACACTGCTACAACTTGAGTTCTCTCGGTTTCTGTAAAGTGTAAACTTCATAGAAAACTGCTTTTTCAAGTTGTTTCTAAGTAATCTGGACAGCAGTTAGTCTTATTGGTGATATCTCTGCAAACTTACAAAGCCTACAACGCAATATCAGCTTGATATTAACATCATTAATGATTTTATGTATAGTAGCTAAAATGAATAACCCAACCTTGCCACTAGCATAAAGCACATATCGTTGCTTGAAACGCTAGTGATATTTGGCTTAGGTAAAACCTTGAGTTAGGGACTTCCAAATAAAAAAACATCCGGCCAGCGCAAAGATTTTGCTGGAAGATGTGTAAGGTGCGGAACATGGTGAGCCAGCGCGTTGGGCAGGTTCCCCGACTTGAAGCGACTGGCGTTAGCGCAGCGCTAGCGTTCGCGCAGTGTCTCGTAGAGAGGCACGAGCGTCACCCGTAAGGGTCAAGAATCATTCGGTGTTCTAGTAGGGACTATTATGTTCCTGGACGAGAGCGAATATGATCGGGTATATGATGGCGATCGCCTAATATTTCTAACAAAGGGCCATGAACGTCAAATTTAACCATACTTACCGACGCGACCAAAATATTCACCCGATAGCGATAGCGTCCTAAATCAATCCCCAGTAAACTGCAAAGCATAATCCGAATCGTGGCTTTATGGGAAACTACTAAAACATTACCTTGGGGATGTTTTTCTTGAATTTCAGCAATTACAGGCATAGAACGGTTAGCAATATCTACCGCAGTTTCTCCACCTAATGGTGCATTCCAAGCGGGTTCTGTCAACCAATTTACATAGTTTTCTGCATAATTCTGTTGGGCAAACGATTTACTCTTCCCTTCCCATTCGCCGTAACTACCTTCTCTAAGCCCGTCACGCAACTGCATATCCATACCGATAGCCTCACAAAATGGCTTGGCAGTTGCAATTGTGCGCTTCATCGGGCTAACATAAACAGCCTCCCACTTCAATTTTTGATAAACATCGGCAAAACCGGATGCCATCTGCATCCCTTCAGAAGTTAACTCCGCATCAGTTTCACCGCAGAAATTACCACTTTGACTAAAAGTAGTTTCTCCATGTCGCAGTAAATATAAATTGAGTGTCATAGCTTGTATCGCGATTGGGATAAAAAAGTTTGTGCAAAAACAAAATACCATCAATCTCGCAATTGAGTATGTGACACCAGGACAAAGTCATCAACTAAAACAGTCAATCAACCACAAACTTTTGAAATTAAAGACAAAAGTAGCGGTTTCAGCTAGTACCGCAAGGCGGAAGTCAAAAATTTGCTCCTTTCATGCATCCCGATGATTTACCAATCTGTGTAAATTATTTTCAAAGAGTTTTAGCAACAGGTCAAAAGCAAAATGCAATTGAATATCGGATAAAACATAAAAATGGTAGTTGGCAATGGCATACAAGCAACTCATCAGCCATAAAAGATGCTAATGGAAATTTTTTGTATTTCGTTGGTATTTGCCATGACACTAGCGATCGCAAACACGCACAAGAGGAACTAGCGCAGCGATCGCAATTAGCGAATTTTCGTGCCGATGTAGACGCTGCGCGTTGGCGGAAGCCTGCGGCAAGCCGCTTTGCGTCTACGTTAAAAAAATTGACTTTGACAAAGAGTTTTATCCTTAACTGAACCGTATTGATCTATATGTATCAGGATTTTTATCAATTGGTATGATACAGATAGATATATAGGGGCGTACAGCTAGCTGTACGCCCCTATATTTACGGTAGTTACGAGCAATTTAACGAGTGCGTAGCCCGTCGGAGGCATCGCCAAGTATTGGTTCTATTTTACTAACTGTGGTTTGGTTGAGGTAATTGTAGACTCTGCGAGAAACTTCACGGACAAAATCTCCAGCTCTGCGATCATGGTTTGGTCTTTGCACCAAAACACCTGCTAAATAGCTTTTTCCGTTGGGCATTTGAATAATACCCGCATCACCAATAATAAATCTCAATGTACCAGTTTTGTGGGCGATGGTAGCTCCTTTTCCAATACCAGCTGGTAGCAAAGTATTGGTTTTGACACGGCGCATGATGCCTAAAACTCGATTGCGGCTGTTTGTGGATAGCAAACGTTTATTAGAAACTAACGCTGCCAATCTGACCAAATCTTTGGAACTGGTTGTATTTTTGCCAGGAATGTCTGGAAGTAAATTCTTAATTGCCGTATTTTGCAATCCCCAGCCACGAAAACGTTGATTAACTCTTGCTGCACCACCCAAGCGATCAAGAACCATATTTGTTGCGGTATTATCGCTAATGGTCATCATCAAGGTAGCAGTTTGGAGGACGCTAAATTTAGTGCCGATGGGTTTATATTTCATCGTTCCCGCTTCACCAACCCTTAAATCGCGCCGCATCACTAATTTATCTGTTAGTTTAATTCTACCAGCGTCTATTTCTTGGAAAAGAGCCACTAACAAGGGAAATTTAATTGTACTGGCAGCAGCAAATCTTTTTTCGCCATTAATATCTATATAGTTACCTGTAGCTAAATCTAAGAAAAATATTCCCGGGTTCAATGATTTATAAGTTGCTAACAATGCGCGAATTTGAGAACTTATACCCGGCATTTCTTGACCAAGATTGACAACTCCCGCAAATGTTGAAGCATCTGTGGAATTGATAGCAATATTTTCTCGATCATCCCCAGAACTCTTATTATTTTGGCGGTCAAATGAGTTAAATTTTACAATCCAATGGGAACGAGAATCTCCCTTGATGGATATATTACGGGAAGCGATATGATAACCTGGAGCTAATTCTACGACAAAACGAGTTGTTTTACTGTCCGGTTTTCCGATGCGAATTTCTTTAATCGCATTACCAAAAGATTTTTTGACAGTATCTGAGTTAAAACTAGTTCCAGGTAAGTCAATTATCAATCGATTAGGATTCTCTAATAAAAAGGCTTTTGGTTGGATTCCAGAAATTGTAGTTAGGTGTAATTGGTTTTGCTTAGAGTCAAAGTACCAAGACTGTAATCGTGAGGCTTTAGCTTGGCCTGCAACTAGAAGCAAACTGCTTAAAGCGATCGCAAGTAAATGTGATTTCATGTTGTGATTGTGGGTGTGCAAGGATGGAGCGATTAATCAGCTTTACTTAGATTGTTTTCTGATAATTATACTAAACTTCCGGAAAAAAATTCATAAATGCCGTTGAGTTATTTTTTGAAATGATATTTGGGATTAGATAAGCACGAGAAATCATCATTACTTATCAAAAGTAAATCGCTGACAGTTTTATTTGTAATGTGAGTTGACAACAACAGAAATTGGTAATCTAGCGGAAGGACGAGCGAAGGATTAATTATGTTTCCAATTTATGTTTTATAGAGAGAGAAAGTAAAACCCATTCACTAAAACCCTAATACTTTCTGGGAGAAGCGATATTACTGTGATGGGTTTCCTCCCACAGATACGTAGCGAGCATTAAATACTGTACGCTACATTCATGGCAACCCCAAGGCTGCACAAATGCGGCAGAGTTTTTTTTACGATTTCAGCAATTACGGTAGTTACCATGGGTTGACTAATGATGGCTTAACTCTCTGGCATCCTGCTTTTTTACAATTAGGTAAAACATTAGATGAATGTGCCAAAAAGTATCGCGGGTTTTGCCAAAGGTATAAACCGAAACTAAAAACAGCCAGCAAGTCCTACTGGGGTAGTAAGCTGCTGGCTGGTCAGAAGGTTCACAAGGGCAAGCGCAAATGCTCACCTGGTCAACTAACATTGCCAATTTGTAATATTGGGTAGTGCCAGGTATCGGAAAGCCCCGAACTAGGAGAAGTGGTACAGAAATTTGTTCTAGCAAATCGAGGTTGTAGGTTTGATGTGCGGGTGTGAGCTATTTATGGGTGAACAACCCAACACACGTCCCGCCCCCCAAAAGCGGTCGGTGGTAAAATGAATTGTAAATTTCACACAGTAATTTGTCTCGTACGGTGACAGGAATCGTCTTCGTCGTCGTGACGCCACCCCCTACTACGTTAATAGCTTCTCCGTCTGATAGTTCCTCCATTTCGACTGGAGCTTGCAGGTTTTTTTCTTTGTCAGTTGTTAGAGCTTTGATTATTTTGCTGATCATATAAATCCTTGTACTCATCAAGAATTCATGGACTGCTTTCAGTATGTATCAACTAAAACTGGATTATAAAGAGTTGATACGAAATTACAGGTTATTTAACAAAGCGAATTAAATGGGAACGGGGTAAATACAGATGAGTTGTGAGCTATTTGTTAAAACTGACCCTCGACCTAAGGGGAAAGAAGAACAGACTTGAACTTTAGTTCAACATAGGGAAAGGTTCGTCAAACTCACATTAAAAGAAATCAGCCATCCAAGGTGATGCACCTGTAAATATTTGCGTAGCTGCTGAAATAGCTGTTTCTGTCCCATGCAGTTTTCCGGCTATTTGCAAATGGTAAGGTGTGAACAAACTTGTATATATTGGTGCTAGTTCTCGGACATTTAGCTGCAACTCACCTTTTCCACCTTTTGTAACTTCACCGCGTCCATTGGCGACAGAAAGGATGAATTTACCATTGTTTGCATCTAGCAAATTATCTTGAATCTCTAAGTGCAGTTCAGCTTGAATTTCCGATGGATAACCACGCATCTCCAGCGCCTTGACTACATCTACTATCCGCAGCATCCAACGCATTGTATTTTTAAGCTTGGCAGTTTGCTCAGGTAGCAGCAATGTCAAGGAATCGCTCACAGAACTCCTCCATCGCACTTTGTCAATTTGGGAGCGATGACTGGCAAGAAAAGACCAGAATGATTGTGCAGCCGCAGCTGTGAGAATTACCCAATCTTTTATTCGCAGAATTGCGCCATCCTCTGCTGGATGTTGGCTGAAGAGGATGTAGCCTTGAGGTTTTTCTTTGCTACCAATAAAATATGCGTAAAATGTTTCCTTCTCATCTGGTTGGATTAAGCGCTCCCAAATTGCGGGATGTCGGTCTAAATATCCATGCGTTTGTCTCGCCTGCTGCTGATATAGTTCATGAAAGACTTGATGATTGATATCCACTATTCGTTGCAAAGGTAGGGGTTGCTCCCGCATTTGGATACTTTTGGTAGCAACTTCCCAATTACACCAGCTACCCGCTTGCTCATACCCGACTTTTCGATACAAGCTTTGAACTGCTGGGTAAAGAGCAGAGAGCGGTATACCTTTTGCATAGAGTTCTTTGAGAGTGTGCTGCATAAGAGCGATCGCAGCTCCCGAACCACGATATTCTGGAGCAATGCCAACTGCGGCAATTCCTGTCATTGGTACACGCACACCACCCCACCACTGGCCCATATCTAGAGTTGCCAATCCACCTGCTAATTGCTCTAATCCCCGAATAATGCGAAAATTTTCGATGCCAATCTGGTTGATGTAAGCTTCCTCGGCGCTAAGTGGGCTGAGAAAACACTGCTCAAGGATATACATCAGCTGCTGAATATCCTGCGGATGGCTGAGAGTGCTGTATTCAAATTGAGCTGTCATCTCTTATACCATTAGTAATACAAAACCACAATTATGCCACAGCAAGGGTTGTCTCTATAGACCTCTTGCAAAATTATTTTATGAACCTATCGCCACTAATAATATTTTGTTAATCCAGATGTGGATAGTAGAAACTAGACAAACCTCTTTCAAGCTACCGCTAGTTATAGCTTCTGAGTATAAATGTAAATTTTTATTTTTTTCTACGAATGTATAATAAAAGATGAAAATATTAAATTGAGTTTTTAATTAATAAATTGAATATTTTCAAATATCCAACTTATTATTCACCACGCTCAAAAATCTTGAGTTTTCATATTACATTCTTTTACGATTTTTATAAATTCAGTAATAACCATAAAAATTGGGAGTTTATAAAAGATGTAGCTGTTGTTGCAAACGCTTTAACGTTTGCAGCTAATGTTGTTTCATTTATAAGAAACGCTTTAGTATTTGCAGCAATTATTGTAATGAACTTATAAATCTGTTTACTAGCTCAAGTAAAAAAGTTTTCTAAGTACAGCTTTGCGTAAATTCGTGGCAATTTGAGGGTGAAAATTTAAACGCAGAGGGCTGCGTTCCGACACCTACCTCATTATTTGGGATTCCGTAAGAAAAGCAAAAATCAGGTTGCACCAAAAATCTTGATCACTCAGCCAGTTGGTAAAGTACTTCCAAAGAAGGATAATCCTTATTTAATATTGTGGCGGGATAATCTTAACGGCGATGTCTCGATTAAGTTGTACGATGGAAACAAACTTATCCAAAACATTTCTTCTCGTACCGCTAACGATGGAGTTTATTCGGATTTATAGCTGGAAAGACCGGAATATTTTCGGGCAGTTGCAATTGTATTGAAGGAGGCAGGAGGCAGAAAGCAGAAGGTAGGAATAACCTACGCGCAACTGTGTGGAATTGAAGCAAGGATGCCTTGTACGTATCGGCACTTTCGCCAGATACAATTTTTCTTTTTAAACTGCGGCTCTAGATCCAAAACTAAAGTTTTCATTCATAATTCTTTCCTCCTGCCTCCTGCCTTCTGCCTCGTCTTAATTTAGCGGTGCGGAATGGGAAAATGAAATGGATAAGTAGCTAAACGCAAACCTCTCAACAAGTTAGGCGGTGCGGCAGTGATCGGAATTGTCATCGTTTCTCACAGTAAACAACTAGCTCTGGGTGTGCGGGAACTCGCCGCGCAAATGGTTCAGGGCCAAGTTCCCATTGCTGTTGCAGCAGGTATTGAAGATCCGGATAACCCATTGGGTACTGATCCCATTCAGGTTTATGAAGCGATCGCTTCTGTTTTCTCTGATAATGGTGTCTTGGTGTTAATGGATTTGGGTAGTGCTTTGCTAAGTGCAGAAATGGCAATAGAGTTTTTGCCAGAAGCACAGCAGCAAAAAGTACATTTGTGTGAAGCACCTTTAGTAGAAGGTACGATGGCTGCTGTGGTGGCTGCTGCGGCGGGTAGAGATATTCACCAAGTCATTGCGGAAGCACGCGGCGCACTCCTAGCAAAAGCAACTCAATTGGGTGTAGTTAGTAGGCCATTGTCACTTGTCACTCATAACACTCAAGCAAAAACCAATATAGAATCACCAACGCGAGAAATCCGCCTAATTGTGAGCAATCACTTAGGATTACACGCCCGCCCCGCAGCGCAGTTTGTCGCAACCGCAGCCCGGTTTCAATCGCAAATTCTAGTGCAGAATTTAACGAGAAATACTGAACTAGTTAGAGGTGACAGTATTAACCAAGTCACAACTTTAGGGGTGCGTCAAGGACACGAATTGGCGATCGCTGCCACTGGTTCCGATGCAGATGAAGCACTGGCGGCATTACAGGCATTATTCGCAAATAATTTTGGTGAAAATAATTTTGGTGAAAATAATCTTGCCTTAAATTCTCCACCAGCACTTAATCATCAAGTTACCCCAGCAACTCACGGCGAACTTTCGGGAATTGCAGCTTCTGCCGGAATCGCGATCGCACCTGTTGTTCATTATCAACCTACCCACATTGCAATTACGGAATACCACGTAAATGATCCTGATGCAGAGTGGCAACGATTACAGGCAGCAATTAACATTGCCCGACAAGAAATTCAAGCAGTTTTCTCCCAAGCATCTCTGCAAATTGGTGACGCTGAAGCGGCTATCTTCGATGCCCAATTACTATTTTTAGAAGATCCAGTACTGTTGGAAGCGGCTAAAGAGCGCATTTTTGAACACCATATAAATGCTGAAGCAGCTTGGCAAGCCGTAGTCGATGAAGTAGCGACTTCTTACCGCACACTTGAGGATTCTTACCTGCAAGAACGAGTTGACGATGTTGTAGATGTCGGGCAAAGAGTGCTGCGATTACTAGGTGGAAATGTCCCTGCTAGCCTACATCTTGAGGAACCTGCAATTTTGGTGACGACTGATTTAACTCCCTCGGATACCGCGAGATTAGATCCAAAAAAGGTGTTGGGTATCTGTACAACTTCTGGTAGTGCCACTTCTCACAGTGCAATTATCGCCCGGACGTTGGGTATTCCCGCAGTTTTGGGAGTGGATGCCCAGGTGTTGCATTTGGCAGATAGTACACTTATGGCACTTGATGGTGAAACTGGCAGAGCTTGGGTAGAACCAGAATCACATATCCTGGATTTATTGGCAGCAAAGCAGTCAGCTTGGCAAGCTGCCCAACAAGAAGCACGATCTACAGCACACCAGCCAGCAATTACTCGTGATGGTCGGCAAGTTAGCGTCTTCGCCAATATTGGTAGTATAAATGATGTGCAAGTTGCGGTGGCTAGCGGTGCAGAAGGTGTGGGATTACTCCGCACTGAGTTTCTCTATCTGGATAGGACAAGCGCCCCCACTGAAGAAGAACAACTAGAAGTGTATCAGGCGATCGCCCAAGTTTTAGATAATCGTCCGCTAATTATTCGTACCTTAGATGTGGGTGGTGATAAGCCACTTCCTTATCTGAGAGTAGGGTTTCCCGAAGCTAACCCTTTCTTAGGTTGGCGGGGAATTCGTTTCTGTTTAGATCATCTGGATTTATTCAAAACTCAGTTACGGGCAATTTTGAGAGCTAGTGTCGGACACCAAATTAAGATCATGTTGCCGATGATTGCCAGTGTAACTGAGGTACGTGCAGCTAAGGTAATTTTGGGTGAAGTGCAGGCTGAATTAAATCAAGCTGGTATTTCCTTTGATGCAGGAATGAAAGTAGGAATTATGGTAGAGGTTCCGGCAGCAGTTGCGATCGCAGATCAGTTAGCTGCTGAAGTAGACTTCTTTAGTATAGGTACTAACGATCTGAGTCAGTACGTCATGGCTAGCGATCGCACTAATCCCCGCGTGGTAAACTTAGTTGATGCGCTACATCCAGCCGTATTGCGAATGGTGCAGCAAACTATCCAAGCTGCCCATACTGCCGGGATTTCGGTAGGATTATGTGGAGAATTAGCAGCAGATATTTTAGCAACACCAATTTTATTAGGTTTAGGGCTGGATGAGTTGAGCGTGAATCCTCAAAGTATACCTGGAGTGAAACAGGCGATCGCTCGCTTAAGTATAGTTGAGAGTGAAGCGATCGTGGCATCAGCATTACAACAAGATTCAGCAGTTCATGTCAGAGAACTAATGTCAACTTTACTTATTCCCCCCGCGTGAAGTACCTACATAGACTGCTCATCATCTGGAATCTTTGTGTCAGAAATATGCTTTAGTCCCCAAGTAGTCATCACTTCTAGTACACAGCGAAGACTTTCTCCTCGTTTCGTTAATTGATAGTTCATTCGACGAGGATGGTTGCTGTATGGCTGTTTCTCCACCAACCCCATCTCTTCAAGAGACTTAAGGCGATTTGCCAAAATATTACTTGAAATTCCTTCAGGGGATTCTAAAAACTCTTCAAAACGTTGTTTTCCAAAAAACATCATGTCTCGAATAACCAGAAGTGTCCAGCGATCGCCGATTAAATCAAGTGAACAAGCGATTGGACAAGGTGAACGGCGAGATTGGGTCATTAGCAAAACTAGATTTGCAGGTTACTTGCATTTTACAAGTTATATCCGTTATATTAACTTGCAGTTTGCAACTTAAAAATTGAATGAGGTCATGATGGCTCAAGTCGCACCGACTGCTAGAACTGGGCAAAACTTTGCTGTGGCTGATTTGGGACTATTTTCTGAATTGCGACAGTTTCTTTTTGAGACTCCAGAAGCCCCTATGAAGCTAGAGGGAAAGGTATTTTTAAAGCAGATTCTTGATCTCTCAAGCGCCGAAATTTCGTTTAACAACCTTCCCCCTAAGACATCCGTGCCTTTTTATCACAAGCATCGTTTAAATGAGGAAATTTATATCTTTGTCCAGGGGAAAGGAGAGTTTCAGGTCGATGGTTGTATGTTTGCTGTAGGTGAAGGAACCGTTGTGCGAGTAGACCCTGACGGAGAACGCTGTATGCGAAATACTTCAGATACTGAGGATTTGTGCTGGATTGTGATTCAGTCACGAGTAGGTTCTTACCCAGACCATACCATTCAAGATGGCTTTGGCGTTCAGAAGCGAGTTACTTGGGTTAGCAAGCAGCAGATTTAATGTGAAGCGATCGCGGCATAACAATCAATACCCTTTTGAATTTCCTGTTGCAAGCTTTTTAGTTTCAGTTGGTTTAGCTCCTTTTTAAGCTGTTGCAATCGATTAAGCATCTGTTGGAAATTACAGGCATCTTGAACCACCACTACCGCTTCCCCTTTCATTTAACTGATAACTGTTAAAATCTGATTCCCAGTTGCCCGTTAAAGCCACGAATAGAATTGTAACCAGCACCAACAAAAACGTTATCAGTAGCACCTACCTGAACGCCACCTGAAACTGCAACACCTTTATCTTCTGAATAAAGTCCAACTCCTACATAGGGTGAAATTACAGGCAAACTGAAAAATTTCAAAACATCTACTCCCGTAGCACCATCAGGGCCAACTCCTAACTCAACCCCAAGATTCAAAGCTCTAGCGCCTACAGCATAGGTTATGTCACCATCTTTTCCACCAACTGAAACCCAAGGTTGCGGTATAAGTTGAGCCGATGCTTGACTTGGGGTAAATACGGCTAACAAACCTATAGATGTAATTAATGTTTTAGCAATAATCGCTATTTTCACGTTGTTGTCCTCTACTAACTGGCGCATTTTAATTGTTTTCTCATAACTACCCTTGGTTCAGCACTACTGTTATTAACGTGAGTTCGATAAACCTAACCTCTCCCTGCCTTGAACTTTCGTTCAAGCCTGTCCCTCTCCGAGTCGGAGAGGGATGGTTTTGCCTAGTAAAACCAGGGAGAGGTATTTTTTACAGCTAATTAAATGGACATAATATGACTTGTCGAACTCACGTGTTATTAGGGTTTGTCTATGATGGCTACTTTTGACGGATTTAACTTCATTTGAGTGCCCGATGATTCTAAGTATTTTTTTAGTAACATTAAATACAGCAGTATACAGCCGCAATTTTTAATCATCAGGTATATTTGCTGATTACTTTATCAAAAATACCTATTGCTTTCTCAAAATACCTGATTACTTTCTCAAAATACTTAAATGCTTTCACAAAAGGTGATTTGATTTACTCAAAAGGTCGTTTGACTTACTCATTTTGGTGTTTTCCGCAAGCAAAAGCAGCTTTTACTTACTCAAACCCCAGTTTGCTTTCTCATTTTGGTGTTTTCCGCAAGCAAAAGAAGCTTTTACTTACTCAAACCCCAGTTTGCTTTCTCATTTGGGTGTTTTCCGCAAGCAAAAGAAGCTTTTACTTACTCAAACCCCAGTTTGCTTTCTCATTTTGGTGTTTTCCGCAAACAAAAGCTATGCATTCCTACTCAAAAGTGGATACATCTCTCAGCAAACTAGGAATTTCTCCTTGAGATATAGGAAACTCCAGCAAGGTTTCTCTAAGACCCAAATATCCAGATTCAGCAAACGACAAAAGCATTCGTGAAAGCGCAAGCCAAACCTCCGATTCGTATTCCCAATCACGATAACGCGAAGCTTTGCCAGCAATTGAACGTAGTGCCCAGAAATAAGAGTTTCGTACCACCGAACCACCTTTCTTAAACTCTGGCAAATCTTCGTGGTGGATAAAAAGTATTTGATTTTCAATTCTGGCTTTCATGTAAATTTTGGATTTTAAATTAAAAATAAATTTTAAGTAGGGTGCATTACGGCTTTAGGGACTTCCAAATAAAAAAATATACCATCGCTATAGAGGCAGGGGGCAGGG
>NZ_JACJQM010000062.1:0-34047 GCF_014696655.1 Nostoc sp. FACHB-888
AAACTGCTTCTCACCGATGACCTGACCTCTGCTGTGACTTGGATTTTAAGGGCTTACTTTCGAGATAAAAATTCACTTTGCTGTCAGCACAAGCAACAACCTGCTCTAACTGACCAGTCCCAACCCGATAGCTTAAGTAACTTTGAGGATTTGTTCGTAGCGTAACCATGAAAATCAACAAAACACTTGGATTCTCTGTTGCCACTCTTAGCTTTCTAGCCCTTGGCTACTTCGGAGTGCAGCACTTTGGTAGAAATAATATGTTCACGATCGCCGCAGCCGTGGGGGGTGCAGGGGCCATCAGCTATGTACTTCAAAAGCCGAGTCAGCCAGAAGCGCCAGCCGCACCAATCAAAACCCAAAGGAAAGGAAAGAAGTCATGAGCGACCAAGAAACCATGCAGACACAGCCAAGCCTAACGACCACCGAAATAATGACCATCATCCTGGGTTGCGAACAAACTCTAAGGTTCGTGCAAGCATCGCCAAATTACAAGCAAATTGAAGCATCGGAGCGGTTCAGTACATCGAATGACCTAAAAATGGGCGATGCCGTTCAAGCCTTGATGGAGATTCACGAAGCGATTCTAAATATCGAGTTTTATTCGCAAGTTGAGGGACAAACTTATGCTTTCAACGACAGCCTTACAGCGTAACCACCTCTATGAATTCCGTGGTCAACAACTGCGCTATAGCCACCACTCTAATTGTCGAGTCAATGCACCTTTCATTTTCAATGACTCTAAGGGCAGGCGTAAAGAATTAAGCCAGAACCAAGTGCAGAGAGAGGTTTTTGAACTTGTTGAGTTTTGTGAGAACTGATGATGAAGCGATTGCACCGACGACCAATCATTGCAATCGCCCCACTCCGGGACGTATCTCTCGCCGCAAAAACGAAAGTACATAAGGATCTTAACAGCATGGCACTTGATTACAAAAATCCCAACGATTGGGGCAAATCACCTCTGACTGACTCCGCCCTGAGATTAGAGCAATTCAAAGCGGAAAATCCTGAACAATGGTCAGCAATGATTGAGGCAGATATTCAGGCACTCTCCACACCAATATTCGAGAGTGAAGATTACCCACCCTTTACCGGGACGGAATTTCTAGCAACTCATTCAACCATTGATGACCATCCATACTCTGCTGCATTTGGTCAATTCTTGGGTAATGGGATTGACCCTGATATTGCAAATATCTTGGCGTTTGGTTCTAACCGATTTGATTTAATCTCTGATGATTTTGACGACCCCGTAAGGCAATTAGCAACGAGAATTTATAACCGATTTGAAGAGATGGGCTATTGGGATGAATTGCCCCAAGGGTCGAGCGATATCGACTACGACAACATACCTTATTAGGAGAATAGCGCAATGGATTTTGCAATACGTAATCCGGTAGTTGGTCATAGTTCCCACATTGATGAAAAAGCACAATCTTGGGGAGGATTTGAGTCTGATATTCTGGGCTATCTCTCTGATATAAATAAGCTCGAACAATTCGCTGATTATGCGAATAATGCCCAAGAGTTAAGTGACAGACTAGAGCCATTCTTAGACAATGCCAAGGTCGTCTTTGAGGCGATGGAGAAGCTGACCAAAGGGCAGGTAACTTGGACGGAATTAAGAAAGCAATATGGTTCTCATGTTGCGGGTGCAATTGGTAAAATCCGTAAACTTAACGCTGAATTTGACAGCGAGATGAGTAAGATAGATGCCCAAGATAGAGCCGACTTGTTGCGGATTGACCAGAAACGTAAACACGCTTTAACTGAAGTTGCAGCCCAATTACACCATGATTTGCAAGCAGAACTGTGGCGGCATGAAAACAAGATTAGCGGTATAGAAAATAGGCAAGTTGTACAAGCTGAACGTCAAGCCATCACAACAGGGCTGAGAGAGAAACGCCAACAACTTTTAGCCCGTGCGAGGTATGGGTCACGGGCGCTGGAGCCAACCCAAACACCCCAGGAAATCATACCAATTCAATCCCAAAATCATGCACCAGCGTCTAGTGTTTCAGCAACAGGAACAGTTCGCGGTTGGGGTGCAATGCTGGGTAACTTGTGGAACAAGCTGGGCGACAGATAACTATTAGTTGAAAGGACACAGGCTGATGCTAGTAAGGAAACGAAATGAAGATCCTCATAGCGTCAGCCCTTTTTCAATGGAAGGGCTGGCACAAACACCACAATCAACTAAGCAGCATCAACAACCCGAACAGTTACCACCACTGCCAGAAAATAACAGAGGTAGAACATTTAGACGTGCTGGTAATGCTTGTGAAATCGTCGCTGGCAGTTGCTTGAATAGTGCAGTAATTTTTACCTTTCATCTATTGCAAGTTCACCCAGTTGGAATGTTTCTTGCAGTGGGTACTGCACACCTGTATTTTACTGCCACTGCAACAGGTGAAGGATTTAATAATTTCGTCACTAATTTAATGACTGGTTGCAGTGCATCACTGGCTTTATTGTGTGCGCTATCTGAACCGATTAGTGAGTGGAATGAAGCTCGGACTTCCACACAAACAGCTAATACTTCAATTGAAAAGGTGTATCAGCCAAAAACTGCTGAATCTTCAAGTTGGATGGATGGTGCAGGAGTGGGCATATTTCTAGCGATATTAATGCTTTTTCTATTTGGTGGCAGGAGAAGTAAGTGAATTATTTAAGTGACAAACATAAAACTTTATCAGAGTCGCAACAATCGGGTTTAATGTTGTGGTTTGGTCGTCTGCCAATGGACAAGAAAGCTGTTGCAATTGGGCTGAGTTTGACTGTGGGTATTAGCTCGGCTGCGATGGCTTGGAAAGGAACCAGCAGCGATCGGATCTACTTCTGCATTAAAACCCCTTTGAAAACATTGGTGTGTCAGGACAAAGATAACCGTCCTTTTCGCATGACCCCCCATTACTGGGAGCAATGGCAGTTAGAAGGAATGCCGCGCCAAGTAGTGCGTGACCCAGCTATGGGCGTTAATGGGCTGGTGAAAGCTACCAACCCATATAAGCCGTTGTGGGCGTTTGGTGGATTCCTGGGGTTTGCGCTTGCTGGGTGGATGCTGAGGCACTGCCAGTATGAGGAAAAGCAGAAAACAATATTTGAAGACATCGCCCAAAAACGGGATGCTGCAAAAGCAGAGATGGCCGCACGTTCCGAGCTACTAGAGAGTTACCGAGACGTTGCGATCGCAGAAGTCCAACTACAAGCCGATTTAGATTTGATAGCCAATGATCGTACTGTTGACATCCAAAAAGCCGAGATTTACGCCCACACTGAAATTGAAGTTACCCAAATGGAGGCATCCGAGGCTATCTTTGAGGCGCAAACCGCAGGCATGACCGAAGAACAGAAGGCAGATTACATCAAACAGCTGCGTGAGATGAAAACGCCCTACTTGCAAGGGAGTCAGACTTTACAGGGGACGATTGACCCCAACGATAAAGTTACTGGATCTGAGCCAGGAGCAATCGCACCACAGGACAATAAAACGGCATGGGTGCAAAACCTAATTAAACAAACTGCCCTAATTTGGGGCAACCAAGGGGGCGGTAAATCTTGGCTAGCCCGTTATGTAATCCAACTCAAAAAACAAGCCGGCTACCGTGTGATTGTCCTTGACCCCGACTCGAACCGTAGTGAATGGCGAGGAGTTGAAAGTTATCATTCTTGGGACGAGATAGAACAGCAGATCCGCAATTACCTAAAAGAATTGGAATCAAGATTAAAAACTTTCAATGATTCTTCTATGAGTGAGTCGCAATGGCGGCAGAAACTTTGGGCAGAAGGCAAAGCTTTATCTCTAATTTGTGAGGAGGCCACCACATACGGCGATTTCATTAAAGATGCAGAACTGTTAGACAAATTCGGCAAGCTGGCACTGACCAAAAGCCGTAAACAAGAGATGCCCATTACTGTCGTAGCTCATAACAACACCCAGACGTGTTTATTCGGCATTAAGGGATTACATAATCTTGTTTCTAAGATGCTCCAAGTTGAATGTTTGGCAGAAGTAGATCCAGTTACACTACAGCCCTCATCGACGGGGAAAGCTAAGGTAAAACTCGACAGTTCCAACGAATGGCTTGATGTTAATCTGCCCAAAATGACAGTGAAAATATCTGACTTTAGCGACGCTCTCCCAGCAGAATCTAACCCCAATCCCCCCATTGACAAAGCCACTTTAGAGCGCATTTATGAACTGGAATTCAATCTTGGTAATAAAGCAGGTGATACCCAATCTGAAGCGAACAAACTATCACCAATGGCGCAAAAACTGTATGAATATCTCACCAGGACTGAACGAATTGAAGCTGATGTAAGAGAGTTTAAGGGCAATTTTAAAGTGAACGGTGAGAGATTTAGTGTTGAGCAAATCAAGGGCTGGATGTATGAAATTGTTGGAGCATCTTTAGCAGACTGGATAGGCGAGGGTGTTATCAGGCTCAATCAAATTTGACTGCGATTGGTGTCTGGTGTCTAGCCCCAAAAACGCCCTTTTTTAGCGGACACAGGACACCAGACACCACAGATACCAAAGCTCAAAACCCTTATCTAGCATAGACACCAGCAGACACCCACCTAGACACGACCGAGACACCCAGTGTCTACTACGTGTCCGCTAGACACCAATAATAAATAACCTCATAAACAGCCATTTATTATTAGAGGATTATCAATATCATGCTGAGAATAGTAATTGTTGAACCAGAAACATTCACACTCTTAGGCATCAAAGGCGCTATTTCACAATCTCCAGATATAGAAGTAACTGGTGATGCCACCAGTGGAAAGCTAGGGTTTCAGTTAATTGAACAGACTAACCCTGATGTTGTGTTAGTTGATTTACTCTTACCCGACATGAGTGGTTTAGAACTGACTAGCTCAATCAAAAGGAAAACTAATAGTAAAGTGGTGATTTTTACTAATCAAACTCATTCAGACTTTATTAAGTCAGCTTTTCGTCATGGGGCTGATTCTTATATGCTCAAAAGTGCTGATGTAGAATTGATTGAACTAGCCATCAAGAGAGCTTACTCTGATGAATGCCTGCTTGACCCGAAGCTGGCTAAAAAACTGTTAAAAAACCTTGATAAAAATAGATATATTGACCCTAGTTTTGCTGACAAAAACTTGCTTGACTCTCCCACCGAGCGACAAATACAAGTCCTGCGTTTACTGGCTCAGGGTTTAGGTTTTGAACAGATTGCCAAAGAAATGTTTCTCTCTGTTAGTACAGTCAAACGTTATGCCAGTGATTTGTACAGTAAATGGCACGTTAAGAACAGTTATGAGGCGATAAAAAGAGGGGCGATGCTTGGTTATATTGACTATAACTTGATTGTGAATGAATGATTTATCGGTGAGGAGAGCGAGAAAATTAAGTCGGGGAGTGGTGGTAGTTAACTTTTCTCTATCTTCCTTCTTAAGAGCGGCTGGCTACCTACCCATGTTCATTACCCTTCTTAAAAAAAAAGCCTTTGGTGATGATAGACAGAGATTTTGTCGAACATAGGGTATGAGAATCATTGGAATCGAAAACAGGGGTTAGCTGAAAAGTCTTATTGCATAAGGATTTTATTGAGGCGTGTACTAGCTCATTTAGATAATCACAAAGTAACCTTTAACGATAAATCAATGGTTTTAAGCACCTAAAAACTTTTGTAGTATTTGTGTAATGCGGCTTATCTCGGTTTTCTGTTCCGATACTACTAATACCCCAACTCCCCCAAGCGTTCATTGACTTCCTGCTTAATCTCATTGATCGCTGTTGTTAAATAGACGGTATGCTCTTCTAATAAATCTTTCATGTGCTGGGAGTTAGCGACCGCAGCCTCAACTTCCAGCTTTATCAATGTCCGAAGGTCTACAATGTCTACAGTATTGTTTACACTGGCAGTTCCTCCTAAAATACTCCTGAGCAGCCTTGCAGCAGTCTGATTCAGCGATTCACTACTTTCAGCCTGTAAAGCTTTTAGGGCTTGAATTTCCAAATCACTTAGGCGAAATGAAATTACTGTGCTACTCATAGTTTAAAGTTTTGTTTACATTATGTTATGTACATAGTAGAATCCTGTATACAATTATGTAAACAAAATGTTGACAATATTGTATATTTTTGTCTACAATGTGTATACATATTGTAGACAATACAGGTAAAAAAATCAATCACAGCGTAGTTAACTCAATAATATATTTGATAAAACGCTTAAAGAGCTAACCAGTCTAAACTAAGCTATCAGCTTGCACTGTCGTATTTTTGTATGAGAACTTTCATAAATAGCAGTTGGATTGAATCTTCAGAAGTTGAGGTACAACTAGCTAAGTTAGTCGCGCAGTATTTATGTGTCCAATCTAAAACTGACAAAGAAATTTGTTTAATTTTAGAAGGGCTTGCTTTATTCCTATCCAATGAGGGGCAAAAAAACCCTTGGCTGATTAGCACTCTAGATGAGCTTAACAAGCTATTTTTTCACTTCGCACAAATTAAAAAAATAGATTTAAAACAGCAATTTCCAAGTAGTAAAACAGATTTAACATGCAACTTTTTTAGTAGATTATTCAATGAAGTTGAATTAATTTCAGGAAAAAAACAAGACCAAGGAATTGTTGCTACGCCGCCTATTTTAGCAATTGATATGGTCAGGCTAGCCGCAGCTTCTTGGCTATTAGAAAATTCCAATATAACTGAAGCTGATATTATTAAAGTTATTTGGCATATAACTCCTATACCTTTAGATTCTATTCAGAAAGTACGTAAACTTTTACAAAAAGTTATCTGGTATGACCCCTGTATTGGTGGCGGAATATTTCCGCTGGCCATTCTATTACTATTTGCCCAACTTAATATTCCTATTAATACTCAATTACTAAGGAATATTAAAGGAACAGAATTAAGTTGTGTGGCAGTTACTGCCTCTTGTATCCGTCTTGCATTTGCTATAAGTAATTTGAGTGGTGATTCTTACGAATCTGTTAGAGCGAGTCTATCTTCATGTTTTTATATAGGTAATGCACTAAATTTTTTTACTGAACAAATTACATTCCAGTTAGAGCCAAATGATCAAAATAATCAACTGGTAGATATTGTTGTTGGTAATCCTCCTTACGTTCGTGCTAATCGAATTGATAGAAATACTAAAAACTATCTTAGAAAGCTATATCCATCAATCTATAGTGGGTCAGTAGATTTATATAATTATTTCATTGCACATGGCATTTTAGCATTAAAACCTCAAGGAACACTTTGTTTTGTTTCTCCAGCCAGCTTCCAAAAGAGTAAATATGGAAACGCTATAAGAAACTTTATAAGTAAGTGCGCTACACTGAAATATTTATTTGATTTTGATGAATTACAAATTTTTGAGGATGTGAACATACATACAAGTGTGTATGTTCTAAACAAAAATTCTCAACAGGGCGATTACCGTACATACGCCTTTCGCAACTTACCGGAAATTTCTCCATTATTTTACGGACTTCAAAACGCAGGCTTAATGCCATGTGAGAATGCAAGTGTAGAAGGATGGAGTATTAACTATGCTGAAACAGAAAGCCTTTTAAAAATTATTTGTAAGAACACTACGCCCTTAATATACTATGCTGGTAAAATTCTCTCCGGTATTAAAACAGGTTGTAAAAAAGCATATTTTCTATCCCAAACTGAAGCACAGCAATTTTTGCTTGATCAAAATAGCGCACAGTTTCTAAAACCTATGCTGCGTCCTGTAGGCATAAAAACATGGCAAGCTAAATGGGATGGAACATATCTTATCCTTGTTAGAAAAGGGGAGATAGTTCCACAAAATTCTAAAGTGATGGAACACTTGCTTATATATGAAAAATTACTTCGTAATAGGACTGATACCCGTGGTCATCCAACTTGGTATGGATTACGAGAATGCGAATATTATCACCTTTTCAATAAGGCAAAAATTATTTTTCCTGACATCTCATCCGAGTGTCGCTTTGCTATAGATTTAAATGGGTATTTAATTCCCGATGGAGCTTTCTTTATTCCTTCCAGTGACTATTTCCTTCTTGGATTACTAAATAGCTGTATCGCCCGTTTCTACTTTCGTAACCGATGCAATAGCATAGGCAATCCTCATAATGGAGGGCGTTTACGTTTCAAAAAAACTTACATTGAAGAGTTCCCTATACCTAAACCTCTAGAAAACAATATCCACTTATGTCAGGAAATTGAACATCTATCCCAACTATTAACAACCAACCCAGCACATTCAGGTATTATCGAAAGAATCGATTATCTTAGCTTAAAGCTCTACCGCATACCCGAAAAATATTGGACAATACTGTCTAGAAACTAATGCAAATAAAGCACATCAATTCTTCTTCATACTATCAACGAATCAATCAGTCATCGCCCACCTGTATTGACCTGTTCTGTGGTGCGGGCGGATTAACTTTGGGTTTTTGCCAAGCAGGAGGTATCCCTGTAGGAGCAGTCGATTCTGATAAGATAAGCATAGCAACTTACCGTCAAATGTTTCCTATGTGCCAAGAGGTACATTGCGGGAGTATCGAAGCTTGGCAACCTAACACAAAAATTGAACAGGTTGACGTTGTTATTGGTGGACCGCCGTGCCAAGGGTTTTCGCAAGCTCGTGGTCTGCGCTTTGTTGATGATCCCCGTAATCATCTCTACAAACACTTTGTACGCCTTGTGAATCACTTTCAACCAACGTGGATTGTGATGGAAAACGTTCCAGGCATTAAGAGTATCGGTAAAGGGGTAATTCTACAGCAAATCTATGAAGATTTTGAAGCTATTGGATATTGGTTAGATTGCAAAGTTATAAACATGGCAGATTACGGCGTTCCACAGTCAAGGAAGAGAGCCATTTTTGTTGGCAGCCGTATAGCAACATCTTTTAACTGGCCTGAGCCAACCCACCATCCAAGAAAAAAAATTATTTCTCCAGATGATTCTACTCAGCTTTCCCTATTCGAGAATAAGCTACCCTATCAGTCTGTTCTTGATGCTTTAGGAGATTTGCCGTGGCCAATGGGTCAGTATTTTTCCCATCGAGCCAACTCACAAATGCGTGGCCCACGCAACCGCAAGGTTGATACGGAACCTGCATTTACCCTACGCATCCGTGGAGACGAATTTGCACTATGTCAATTTCCGGCTCAAGGGGCTTTCATTCCAGGGGCGTTACCGGATGTGGATTTCGTGTACAGGTACACTACAAATTCATTTCAACAGATGATGCGAGAAGAACCACCCGCTTGGATTGAAGGGTATGTACAACCTCCAGTTTGTAATAGAGCTATCGAGGAACTGATAGGAACACGCCGTTTGGCTGTTCGGGAACAAGCTCGACTTCAGACCTTTCCAGATTGGTATACATTTACTGGCAACCCTTACGCTCAGGGAAAGCAGATTGGGAATGCCGTACCACCACTATTTGCTAAACAACTATTTGAAGCTATCTTCAAACAGCTAGGCAATTCCAAACGCATCCAACGCCAAATTTGCGGCACGACGGAAAGCATACTCCAGGAGGTTCTCGTCAGTACATGATAAAGGTATTGTGGCTTTCAACCATTTGCATGGAGGTATTTCATTTCCAGTTACTAAAAATACAGGTGGAGAAGCACTGGAGGTAGAAAATATCCTAATATATCCCTCCAATTGAGCGTTTGCAATCGATAAACTTTTGTTAACACTACATTCCATAATCCCGGCTATTGGCAGTTGCAAACCTTCTTCTGGGATGCGATACCGACATCTTACAACTGGAGAATTCAGTACCCTTACTTGTCCTGAAATTGAAGTATGTTCGCTGAGTTTAAAGGAAAAATCAAGACATGTATCTTGCTGGGTCAGCTTTGGAAAAGTTTCTTGTGGATGACCTGGAAGAATCAGGATGTCTGGACGTTCTTGGTAATCAACATTTGCCATCACTTGGTGGTATGAGCAGCCTTCTCGAAACATACTGTAATATTGGTCATTTTTTGATAACAGTATTTTCGGGATAAAGGCTTGAAGAAATCGATCTTTTAGATTATGTCCTTGTCTTGTTCCTGAATGGCCAGGCTGTGCGCCATGATGTTTGGGAATTTCATTACGTAAAGGAAACAGACTAGCACCCATTGGTAAATTTAGAATCGGAAATGAGTATTTCCATCCACGTATCTCAGCTTGAGCAGCTAGAGCAGCCAGCATCGTCCACTCAAACGCACTACCGTCTTCCAAAGGTCTTGTCCAAATATCTTTCCATAAAAAGTTATCCAAATACCCATCAATAAGACGAGTAGCTATTAATGACAGCAGTTGAGCTTGCATAATTAAATTTTAAAATGGTTTTGTAGCAGTTTACTCCAAAAAAGATAATGTCTATTTTTTTGTGTTCTACTCGCGAACTTTTTATTAAATACTCTTGAGATAAAGGTTTTACTCTTGGCATAGCACTTTGTAGCAGCTTAGTTCCCTTTCAATACCTTTGGGTTAACATGCCTAACACATCTCTTCGTTGAGGCAGCAGAGGTGCAGAGGGAGGTTTTCTTCCTTCTGCACTCCTGCTCCTCTGCATCCTTGCCTGCATTCAAAAATAAATTTCTTATCCGAAAAGTACTGAGATCCCTTAGCCTTTTAATGTGACAATTCATCTAGAAAATCTTTTAGCTTTTGGATGGAAAAAAACACATCCCAGCCAGATGTAACAAGTTTTCTAATCGCATATTCCGGAGGTGACAAATTAGTATCCATATCGACAAACATTATCATAGGCAAGCCTGGGTATCGCTCTAGAAACTTACTACCCTGATACTCGAATTTTGTAGTAAGCCCAACATAAGATTCTTCTTTAACTCGCCTTGCAAACTCTTGCCTTCTAAAAAATTTGCCTTTTATAATAGCCAACGGATAGTTATTAACTCTACTACAAACAACTTTCATATTTTCGTAAGCATTTATATTAGCACTACTGAAATGTCTACAATATGAAATTGGAAGAGGGAGGTTAACACTACGAAAATTTAAAAGTTGATAATAATTAGACAACGCTTCTTCTAAGTATAAAAAACTTGGTTTAATATTAGTGCCATTTATACTTTCAAATTTACGTGAATTTTTTAAAATTTGTAAAGCATAATTACTAATTAATCTTTTATAGAGATCGATAGGTTCTTGTATATTTGAGTTAATGCAATTGGACGCTATTTTTTTAGAAATAGCTTCAACTAGATTTTGTTTATGCTTACCTTGATAAAGATTATGTTCTGTTACACCCAAAATATCTATATCTTGAACATAATTAACGGCACTGTCTGTATGAATTCTAAGGAGTAATCTTCTGTTGATGAGGTGAACATCATCAGATGAGTTCCAAAGCTCACGAATATAATCTTCTAGGCTGTTATAACCATTTGGAGCTTTCTGGTGCTGCTGTATCCACTTTTCCCAATTCGCCTCAGCTTCAAGAGCAACAGATAAAAAAGGTTTTGTCTGCAATAGACGCTTCAATGTACGAAGCATGATGGGATCGCTGGTTTCTTCACCAAGCATGATTCTTCCGGCTGTGCCTTTGATGTTCTCACCGCCCTGTTTAGCTGCTTCTAAAGTAGCGATCACAAGTTTTTGCCTAGTTTGACGTAAATGATTGAGTAAATCAGCTTGCTTATCCGCCAGTTCACTACTAGGCAACCCTGCTAAAAACCATTTATACAGGTGATGAAACATAGTATTAATAAAAATGCCAATTTGAGAATTCACATCACTCCGCACCTGTTCTAATTTTTTGAAAAAAAGCTGCTCCGTCCTTGCATTTGTAGCTAACTGGTCAAGCTCTGCAAAGAGTCTGTTACTTTCGATGCTGTCATCTGGATACAGCGAGAGATCGTAAGCACAATCTTTAGCAGTCTTGAACCAATCGTAAGTATATTTTGCAGATCCTACAGTAAAATGAATAGTCCGAAATGTAACATTTTCCTCGCGTAGCCATCTCCTTAAGCCAAGACCTTCTATTAGAGTCTCTCGAATTTCATAGGTTTTATTAGGCTCAGGTTTGCCAGTTTTATTCCCTTTGTAGCAGGTAAGCTGTACCCATAATTGGAGAGAACCTTTGATCTTAGCAATAGGCTTTACAATATTGAGTTCTATGTAGTGATCAAAAATGTCCCTGCAATCGTCCTTTTCAAAAAGAACCTGGGCAATAGGTGGCGCTGGATTTGCTATGTAACCATCTCTATGTAGTTTTTCAGCAAATATCTCAAGAATATACCCAATCAAAAGTTCAGCTTGCTGATTGCGAACAGTTGCATGGGTTTGAACGGACATATGAGATGGCATAAAATGGTTTGTTCTACCAACGAAAATATCCAATTATACACGCCAACTAAATAAATTCAGGGTTATTCTTCTCCATAACAGTAGGTTTAGGGGTAAGTGTAGACGCTGGTGGAGAGAAAATTGATACCGGTTTTGATAGCAACGATTGATCAACCAGGAGTATAGAAGCAGTATAGACAGTTGAGCAAGCCGCAACATGAGCAAATCATACTGGTGCGGATCATACCTGCAAGTGGTAATCGCGTTGCAAACATAAGCTAATTTTATCAGCCTACGGAATAATGCGGGTTGTAGCGTTCATGCTTTCGGGCTGATTGATAAGTCTGGGTTAATCGGGTGCAATCGCTCACGAAACATTAGGCTTTTCGCTCCCTTACATTGTGTTTCTTGCATTAGACAATGTAAGCTAGACCCTATGAAAATCAACCGGTTCGGCAGGGCAGAGATCCTTACCCCTGACCAAATTAATCTCCTATTTAACGAGGGCTTTGTCAACCCACGCGATCGGGCATTGTTTGGCGTGTGCCTTTATGCTGCTTGCCGGATCAACGAAGCTTGCACTTTGGCAGTGAAAGATGTGTTTGGCAGCAACGGTGTCAGAGGGGTGTTAGTATTACGCAGCGTGAACACCAAAGGCAAGCGGGACACCAGGGAGATCCAAGTGCATCCGAAGCTCAAGCAGTATTTAGAAGAGTACAACCCCAACCGCCGCAAAGAGTTCTTGTTTCCCGGTCGGCATGGGTTGTTACATATTCACAAGGTCAGCGCCGATAAAATTCTCAGAGATACCTGTTTGCGGCTGGGGATTGAGGGCGTTAGTACCCACAGCTTTCGGAGAACTGCGTTAACCAGGATGAGCGATGCTGGGATACCGTTGCGCCACATTCAGGAGATATCGGGGCATCGCACGTTGGCAGCTTTGGAGCGTTACTTGGGTGTCACCGAAAAGCAGAAGCAGAACGCTATCTCTGCTTTGGATTTTTGAATATTTCTATATAATCTTAAGTTTTTATGAGTTTCAGATTTACCTCTTTTTAGAAATAATTGTTTTTATAGCCAAATCCTTCAAACCTAGCTGTTTGAGTAAACAGACTTCTAGTATTACCTTCAATTTTCTACTTAGGGCTAGCAAAATTTTTCCAGAAGCTACATATTCGTCTTCCTCGGAAGATAAATGCGTTAAATAATTTCTTGTCTTTCTAATCTTCTTGAGAAACTCATTCTGCTCTTCCAAAGATGCAAAAAAATTGTCAGGTAAGCAGGATCTGTACTCACTTATTATTTCTTCCAGTCGTTCTCGTAAAGAATAATTATTTAAATGTGAAAGCTTCTCTTCTTTTAAGATTCTTTTATATTCTCTTAAATCTAAACTTCCTTCTCCGCTTTCTAAAGAAATAGAATCTGGAATGGAATTTGCAGCTTCCTCCAATCTTTTCCGTACTACTGTTTTGTAAACCTTTTTGTCAAGGTATCTTCCATCATGTGCAAGACTATGAAATGCTTCTATTGCTTGAGCAAGGCTTAGAAAAAAATCATTAATATGTCGCTTCGGGATGTATGTCAATCTCAGATATAAATCTATAATTGACTCTAATTCTTTTGAATTACGTTCCCAAAGACTTAAAAGCTCATTAAACTGTTCTTTTATATCTCTAAAGCTAAATAAAACTCTTTGTGGGTCAAACTTCGCATCTAAATTATCTAATTCTCCAACTTGGAAATATATTTCAATTGGAACTAGTTTCTCCTTTTCTTCTTCAACAGCTTTTAACTCTTCGCCAAATTCATGTATTTCAAAGCCTAAGTCGCTTTTTGCAATCCGTTCTGGTTTTATCAAGCCTGTCATTAAAGCAAAATCAAGATGATTAGGTATGTTCAACTCTTTTTCTATGACTACAATGCCTGATTGGATTTCATAGGGATAAGTCATTTGACCAGATGCAAAAATCAATAGCTCTTGAAATAAGTAGATAACATCAATAATATCCTCTAGGCTTTTTTCAGCATCTGCTTGAATAATGATAGATTTTCTCTCTTCAAGGGAGATTTTTCTACCTATATTACCAAATAAGCTAGCTATTTTTAGCCTCTCTAATTCAACTGGCTTATCAAAAAGAGTCAATGAAAAGTCTGACAGCTTACCAAGTTCAATAGGTTCTAGTGTTATCTGTTTTATATTTATTTCTTTAACTTGATTTTGCTGTTCGTTAGTAGACCAGTTTACCTCAAAATTCGGTAAGTCTATCCACTCTTCTAGATTGTTGTATCTTAAAAATACACCTTTTAATAAAATTTCTTCTAATAATTTAAAGTGATGTCCAATAAGTAAATATTTTGCATAAACTTTACTAGTTTGAATACCCGTTTTGAAGCCTATCGGTTGATAGCAATGACAAAGTGTAACCTTTTTACCATTAACTAAATATCCATTGATGATGTCAAACTCTATTCCGCGAGGAATTGTCTTATCAAACTTAATTTCCTGCAATTCAGCGAGCAGATAGAGCTTTGGAGATTCATCAATGGAAAATGTGAGTCTGCCGGATACTTTCTTTTCTGGATTATCGGGGAGGAACCAAACGCCATCTTCTTCGATACTCTTCATCGCTTTACCCTACACAAAAAATTTTGTATTAAATTTCTAGGAGACATTTGAATATTACATTGGCATAACCAAATCTCTTCACTATTAAATCGCAAAGCCCGTTATGCTCACCGCGATTATACACTCATGTTGATGATGTTTCGCCACGGGCTGAGGCTTGCGGTTTGCGCTGGGATGCGGTGATGTGGAGCGAACGTCAGATTTTCATCACCAGGGAAAAGGGCAGTGACTCTGGGGTGCATCCCTTGAGAGATGATGAACTGGAATTGCTCAAACAACTCAGAAGAACTCTTGCAAAAGTATTTTGTGGTATGATTAGGAGTTTGGCAATTTGTGATTAGGACTTTGAGGAGCAGTGAAAATAGAGAAAGCCAAGCAGCTTACTGCAAAAAAATTTAAGCGAATGACTGGAGTGAGCCGTAAAACCTTTGAATTAATGGTTGATGTGGTTAAAGCTGATGCTCAAAAGAAGAAGAAGCCTGGCCGCCGTCCTAAATTAATTATTGAAGACCAAGTTTTAATGGTCATCCAATATTGGAGAGAGTACCGGACTTACTATCACATCGGATTAGATTTTGAGCTTTCAGAATCTGCGGTTTGCCGAATAGTTTTTAAAATCGAAAATATTTTAATTAAGTCCAGAAAATTTAGTCTACCGGGGAAAAAAGAATTATGGAAAGTATCATCTGAAGAAGATTTAGTCGTAATGGATGTTACCGAGAGTCCAATTGAAAGACCAAAGATTGGTCAAAAAAGATTTTTTAGCGGGAAACAGGGAGAACATACTTTAAAGACGCAAGTAGTAATCTACCAAAAAAGCAGCCAAATCATCTGTTTGGGGCATGATAAGGGAAAAATCCATGATTTTCGCTTATTTAAAAATAGTGGAATAAAATTTGGAGAATTAATTAAGGTAATAGCGGATAAAGACTATCAAGGAATTGCTAAGATTCATCAATTAAGTGAAACACCAATTAAAAAACCAAAAGGAAAAAAGTTGACGAAAGAACAGAAAAAATACAATCGGGAACTCAATCGATTAAGAATTGTTGTTGAACACGTAAATCGTCGTCTAAAGATATTTAAAATTTTGTCTGATAGATATCGAAATCGTCATCGACGTTTTGGGTTAAGATCGAATTTAATTGCGGGAATTTATAATCACGAATTAGCCATATAAATCGGATAAAAATTGGATAAAAAAATTGAATTAATCAAATAATTTCAGTATTAATCAATGACTGAAATGATGTTTGCTGCCATCTTCTTAACTAGCGATCACCAGATAATACTTGCTAGAAGAAAATGATAACCTCTTACTATTTTAATGTCCCAAAATTGAAATTAAAATAACCTTTGATTATACCACAAAATATTTATGCAAGAGTTCTAGAGAAATGTTGCCAGATAGCAAATATATCTTCGTTTCCGAGCGCGGTGAGGTGATGTCCACTGATGCGGTGCGAAAGCTGCTTGGGCGACTGGCACCATCGCAATTAGCGCCGTCAAGAGTTATTAACTATCACCCAAACAACTGCATCGCTATCTTGGGGTCATAACAGTTTGCTAAAACAAACTGTTCTGCAACAGTCTGTATTTCTCTTGAGGAAGCTTCCCACTTCGCCCAAGGTAATTTCATTTGCCCTGGCGATGTCTTCTTCCCCTTACCCTTGATGACCTTGGGTCAATATCCTGCTTTTAAGTCACGAGGTTGGCGAGGCATCTGTCACTTATGATCGAGGGATTCAAGCAAGGATACCAAGAGCGTGAGCATTATTAACCCCCAATTTTTGAGAATGCGATGCGATCGCTCACCTAATTACCATCTTCAAGTGAGCCATCTGCGAATGCTGCCAGCCGTCACTAATTGCCTTCGCATATAAACAAAGGCGATCGCAGCCACAGACTGGATCGCCTTTTGATTTTCAGTTAGTGCTTAAAGCTACTTGGGTGAACAAGCCAGCTTTTCAAATCGGATGTGTGGAAGTGGGAAAATCTTAACATCCAATTCAGCTCCGCACTCTGCCGTTGCCATAACCCAAACCCCGGCCAATGCAATTACACCAGTAACAATAAGCGCGACTATCCCAGTTTTTTTGTTGGGATCTGGCTTATTGGGTTCCTTGCGGGAATCTGATTTTTTCTGTACAGTGTTCGTCAATGGTTTCTATTCCTTAGTGATTGAGGTTAATTGAGGCCAATTGAGAACAGAGATCAATTAGGTGATTATTTGGTCGATTGGTACTGGTAATACCAATCGAACCTCACCTAATAGCTCTGCTTCACGTTTCAATCAGATAAAGGCTTAAGAGGCGCTGTGACCTAGAAATCAATAGCGCTTCTTAATTTCTCCAAACTGATTTAAGCCATAGTATCACCAGCGCGGAGATTTGGAACAAGACTTTAACCGATTTTGTATCACATTAATACATTTAGCTTTGTTTTTAGCTAAATCTCTTCCATCAACTCATGAAAGAAAAACGAACAAAAAAAGGCGATCACATCCCTAATCACCTTTGCTTTTGAGTCCAGTGATTCTTTCAGAACAGCACCAGAACCACAGGCTGGATCAGAGGGTGAGGGAAGAGATCAGTTTCTTAGAGGAAAAGGCGACCCAGTGCGTAGTTTACCGCCGTAGGCATCGCCTTGGCATTGAGCCGAGATGTCTGTAAATTCGGAAATAGAAACTGAAAAGCCTTGCTAATTCTAGGTTTCAAAGATTGTGTACTTATATCAATTGCCGTTTCAAATAGTCGGTAAATATTTGGCATCAAGGGTACATAATTGCTGTAACCATTGAAATATCTGGTGTTAAAGGAATCTTAGTAGCTAGCGATCACTGCCGTTTCTGGGGAACTTACGCTATTGATTTTGATTTTTACCAACTTTCGATGATTGAATAGTTTCATTCGTCATACTCAAAACCCCTAAAAAATCAATGTTACTCTGCTATCAAATACCAACTTTTACCCAAATGTTGGTATTTGAGAAAGTAAAAACCATTTTTTTAGTAAAAATGTACTAAACTCTGACTCCTTGTAACCTTCCTATAGTTGCGTAAAACAGGAGTTCCTCAAAAAGCTGAGAGCTATATATAACAAGCTTTTCTAGCCTCTATTTCCGCATTTGCAGGGATCTCGGCTCAATGCCGCCTTCATTTTGGAAACGTGTTTCCTATTTAGCTGCTGTTTCAGGTGATTTGTTGCAAGCCTCCTTTTTAAGTTGAAAGTCCAAAAGAGACGAAGGAGAAGACTTGAAGTTTACTGATGCTCCGCAGTTAGATGACTCAACTACAGAAAGAACGCGTTGAGCTACTACTGCTCCAACAAGTCCGCTAACAACGATGCCAGCTATTAAAACAAGAGGTGAAGTTACTTCGAGCGTTGTTTTTCCCAAAGTATTTTTCACTCTCGTAGCGAGGTTAACCTTGGGCAGGTCAGCCTTTGGCTTATTATTAGAGTTAGTTTGCTTAGAATTGGCAATGTTCGCCATTTTTCCCTTCCTTTTGTTAATGTATTTGGATTTGAGAGCTGGTTTGGTTGCACCCAGACCAGCTTTTAACTGACCACCAGTTTGTCTGGTTTTAACTGGTAAATAGTGGGCAAGTATAAGTTTTTGGTTTTTCGCCAAATTAATAACCTTCTTGCAGATAGTGTCACCAGGTGTACAAACTTAATTAGTCAACCTTGCCGCATCTGTTATTCCCACCTAATATGATTTCTGTGGATCTTTTAGTGGGAGTAGCAAGACCGTTCACAAATAGAGTTCCTTACATAACTTTTGTCAGGGTTAAAGCCAACTGGCTTTACCTGGGGGTGCTGGTATTGCAGGAAAAAGTAGGCGATCGCAGTCATTACAACCGGATCGCCTCATAAATACTTAAATACTGCATTACTGCATCAATTACTGCATTAATCTTCTACTTCCTTAAGTGCTTCATCCAGTAAAAGCCTTATAATCTCAACCTTTTTCCTATTTGTTCTGGCTGCTAGCACAGACAACTTACGATGCGTTGATTCAGACAAATCAACAGTTAATCTGATTGTTGGCTCTTTGGAAGGTTGTTGAAGTTGAGACATGAGATTAAACTTAGCTGGTTGCGGGGCGGATATAGGTGATACAGGTAATATAGATTGTGGTATAGGTTCCTGCTCTAGTGTTGGCTGAGTCTCGCTTTGAGTGTCAGAGTTTGCAGTCTCCTGGTTTGAAGAACCATAAACAAACTCACGGGCAAGGGCATCATCTAGGGGCTTTCGCTTTTTGGCAGTCATGACAACATCCCCAAGATTTCCTTAAATAACCGCTCATACTCCCGTGCTGATTCTGCCGCTTGACGGCCAGGTAAATCCCAAATTGTTGCAGCTTGACCAAAAGTATCTGCGATCGCTTGTTTCTGGTGAATCACAGTTTTTAGTACCGTCGCTTCTTTGGATTTAGATAGAAGTGCGATCGCTTCACCCAGTAACTTTGTACCTTTGACAGCACGACTGATGAATATAGCGGCTTGGGGCGCACCACCACGAACAGACTGAGCTTGCCTGATTAACCTAACAGCGTCACTGGCTGACTGCAAATCTAACCCTGTGGGCTGACAGGGAACTACAGCTAGATCGGCTCTAAATAATATTGCTCTGCTAGCCTCAGATAAACCAGCTGGGCCATCTACTATTAGATGATCGCATTGGGTTGCTAATTCTGGGATTTGCTCTAAGAGTTCATCGGGTGATTGCAACACAGTTGTGGGAATATTACTATCCTCCATCGACTGAAGCCAAATTGAGCTGCTACGTTGAGCATCAGCATCTAGCAAATGGATTTTGTGATCTTTGCGGGATAACCAACACGCTAGATGGACGGCAGACGTAGATTTTGAGCAGCCCCCTTTTTGATTGACAAGGGCAATTATTGACATACTGCATTACTGCATCACTGAATTGATGCAGTAAGCATAACTTAAAAAAGCAAACCAAAAATTTTTTTAGAAGTCTTACCATTTAGCGTCTAGATAGTTTGCTTCCTGATTCACAAGGGCTAAAACCGCCACCCTTAAGTTCATTTTCCAAAGTTTGTGGTTTAGTGTAAAAGCGTGCAATGCTTAGTTTCTTGTTTGGTGCAGGTTCTGTTTATGGCGTTATTCGCACTGAACAACGCCAGCATCAGTCAATTAACCAAAATCAGTCGATTGAGCAGGAGTGTCAAGTATTGCCACAGGGCAAACAAATTCCTACACTACGTAGGGATATGAAGGACTAGTTAAGCGTCACAGTCTGGTAAAACTTCACAATACAACCCGTGATTTCACCAGACTGTATGCCTGACAATGTTGGCTCAACCAATAATCTTTCTGCCCGTAAGAGCCACCGACTCCGAGAGCGTAGCGGTCACGAGTTCGTCGGTTCAACACGGCTACTGACGGGTCTACTCTAAAAATCGCATTCCATTCTTGTGATCAAACCTGACCTGGAAATTATCTTCAGTACAGTATTGTCTGCCTAGACACAATAAGAATACTTGATACAAAAATGAGTATTGCGGGTAGCAATAGGGAGTATTTAGGCGGAGAATTTCTGTTTTGCTTCAAACGGATGCTCACACCTTTTGGATCAAAAATGAGTATTTGCGCGTCATCTAAAGCCAAATTATTGCTATTAATCAACTCTTGAGCAAAACTCTACTTTTTCATATTACTTTATACTACATTTGTAGCCAAAAAACTGCACTCCACTTGTGAGTTACACCAAAACTATGCTGCAAACACCACTTGTTAGATATGTTTTATGTAGTTTATCGGTATTGAAATAGTAGTTCTAAATACCTTGCTCAAGTGGTAGCTGTTGGGTAGCTCAACTGGTGACACACAGCTACCAGTTGAGTAGTAAAAAAGCGAGTTTTTGAAAATTTGATTATTCCCCAACTGGTAGCTGTAGAGTAGCCCTACAGCTACCAGTTGAGCATAAAACTTTTCTCGAAAAATTCTGGTGTAATGCTCACTGAATATGACTTACAGCAAATTTTGACCGCTGGATTCATTCTCAATAACTTCAAAATTATTGAGAATATATAATACACTTGTGTTGCAATTGTGCTTCAATAATTCTTTCATTAACTTAAGCCAGCCCACTTAACATCCGATTTTTTTTCTTCATGCCTGAATAGAAATTGTTCATCTTACAATCTCCACCCTTGCTAATAGAGATGAAACTTGTTTTAAGTAGTGAAATTGTCTGATTAGTCACAGTTACAAATAGCAGACATTTTGCACCTAAAACCCCGATTCATATACAAAATGTCTGCTATTTTGCACAGCTTATACACGCTTTAAACTGTTATAGCTGTCAAGGAACTTTGACTATTCAGTACAAAATGTCTGCTATTTTGCACATCGCTTTTTTGAAAAATTGGTGTCTAATACATACACCAACTACCCTTTAGCCATTTTTATCAAACTGGCTCATTCTCAATAACTCTAAAATTATTGAGAATTTATAATACGTTTGTGTTGCAAATGTGTTTCAAAAATTCTTTCATTAACTTAACTCAGGACACCTAACATCGGATGATTTTTCTTTAGTCAATGTACTTTTTTCAACTACTACTCAATACCAAACAGTCTGCTTATCTGTTTCATTTCCTCCGAAGGTTTTATATCTACTATCCAATCAACATCATCCTCATCATCCTCATCATCCTCATCCTCATCAGTGGACAGGTGCAAGTCATTTGAGAACTCCCTGGAGTTCTCATTAGTCTTTGTAGTGGGATTTACAGTTGAAGGAGAAGGACTTAGAACTGTTGTGTAGTCTGGAAGTAATTTTTCTATTCCACCTATTCTTCTGATTGTGGCAAGTTTCGCTTCTAATTTCTCAATTGCTGACCAACAAGCTTTCTGTAATTCCGGCTGATTGACTTGACCCTCCAAAGCTTCCGCCAACCAAAAAGCTGTTATCGCTTCTATGGCAAACTCAGTCGCTGATCTATTAGAAGGATGGTTCAATAAATAATCAATCACCTTCCCCTCCCATGAATTACTCTTGCGTTTAATCCTGGGTAACTCAACATAGGAATTTTGCTGTTGACTCATATCTTTACCTCACTCAGTACAAAAAGTATTTTTTGTATAAAAACAAATCAATATTTGAGATGAGTATAAATGTGGCTTTATTAATGATAATAGCGGTTATTTTGTATATAAATGTGGTGTTTTTCGACAAAAAAATGTCAACTAACTTACATAAGATTTCCCCCTAATAGTGTATTTATTGCGTGTCATTGTGGTGTGTAGGGAAAAAGAATTACTAGAACCCCTAAATGCGCCCAAGAGAGCTAAAAACCCTACAGAGCAGGCTTTTTAGCAGCAGAGGGGGTTTTGTGACCGCCAAATTTTGCGCTCGGTAGCTATGATTTAGGTGTACCCACTACACCTTTTTGCCCTGGCGGGTGGCTTGCGCCATTTCTCCCTGACGGTCGAAACAAAAAGGTTCCGTGGGGTCTGCGACGCAATTGCACTCAATCACTCAAAAGTGGCATGGCTTACGCTATTGCAAGGATTAAAAAGCTCAAGCGTAGTAACTTGGCAGGCAGTGAAGCGCACACCGCACGGGAGCGAGAAACACCCAACGCTAATCCAGATAAACAAAATATCAGATTCATTGGCACTAACAACCCAACGCTCTCATTAGATCAGTTGGTGATGGAAAAGATAGGGGAGCAGAAGCGGAAGATTCGCCCCGATGCGGTTTACTGCACTGAGATTTTATTGACTGCCAGCCCCGAATATTTCCGTCCTAACTGCCCAACACAAGCGGGTTACTATGAGCAGGACAAAGTTGATTCCTGGCTGACTGCTTCACAACAATGGTTAGATTCGCGGTACGGCTCACGCATTGTCAGGGCAGAATTACACTTGGATGAAGCGACACCCCATATTCACGCTTACTTTGTTCCCCTCGATGAGAAAGGTCAACTAAGGGCCAAGCACTTCTTCGACGGTCGTCAGAAGATGAGGCAGTTTCAAGATTCCTACTCAGAAGCTACAGAACATCTGGGGTTAGAGCGTGGCATTAAGGGCAGTAGGGCGCAACACCAGGAAATCAAGGACTTTTACAGCATTGTTAATGCTGGCATAGAACCAGATACCAGCCTCACCCAGTTGCAACTGCAAGCTAAAGCGGCTGACCGGGATAGGGCGCAAGCCAAAAAACAACAGATGGAAGCCACCGCCAAGGCTTTGGCTCTTGAAAATGAACTCAAAGACAGACGCATCAAGGAATTAGAGGCACAAGTAGCTTTTTGGCAGCAGCAAACTCAACAACTGCGCGACTTGGACTTAGAGGATGTCGCCTGGGAGTTGGGGCTAAATTACGAGCGTGAGCGGTGGCGGGGTCACGGACACATCATTAATATAGATGGGCCCAAATTCTATGACTTTGCTCCCGAACACTCCAAAGGCTCAGGCGGTGCGATTGATTTGGTAATGCACGTTAATCAGTGCAATTTCCGGCAAGCGGTTGTCTGGTTACATGAGCGTTTTGGGTCAGCTGGGGTGGAACGTGCAGCGATCGCTCACGTTAAGAATAGGGCAGCTGACATTATCCAGACTGAACCACGTCCCCAATTCGCCCCACCTGTTGAAGATAAAGCTAACTGGTCTGCCGTTGAACATTACCTCAATCAATTTCGGGGCATCCCCTCTGACTGTATTCAAATGCTGAAAAACCAGGGGCTAGTTTACGCTGATCAGCAACAAAATGCTGTTTTTGTCATGCGGAATCTTGAGGGTCAACGTAACGGTGCATTCCTACGGGGAACTAGGGGAGAGAACAACAGCTTTAAGGGATACTCTAAAGGCACTAAGCGCAGTGATAGCTGGTTTTACTTCCACTTGGGGGGTAAGGCTGATGATAAAACCTCAACAGCGATTCTATGTAAGTCCCCCATCGATGCTATTTCAAGAGCCATGCTGGAGTATCTTATCAGGGGCGATGTCCCACCCGAAAGAACAGTTTATATGGCTATTGATGACATTAAGAGCTTACCACTTGAGCGATTGCGGAAAGTTCCTAATATACTGGTGGCGTTTGGTAACGAGAAAAGCGCTGATGCAGCAGCACAGCGTGTATTAGAACTAATGCCACAGTCCCAAATCAAAAAATCTAAAGCCAGTGATTGGAATCAGCAGCTACTTGATTATGGGCAACAGCAGCAGCAACAGCAACGCCAGCAGGAGGATGATGAATTGAGTCTTTAATTAAAATCTTTTTTGTAGTGCTGATGTAGTTTTTAGTAGTACGAGGGTATGGAACAACCCCACTGGTTTTACACTTCCTTTAGTTTGGGCATTGGGCATAGGACATTGGAGATCGGGCGGTTACACCGGAGAGTATAACTGCAATTAACTACAAATAGCACATTATTAATCTAAGTATTGTTTAAAATTTTTATCGTTATTAAGAGTAAAAGAAGCTTCATCACACCAACAAGCCAAAGTAAATATCAAACGACAGGACAAAAAGCTTCTCCGTCCCCAATAGGTAAAGATTAGTGTGAAGGTGGCGGCAATTGCTGTGTAGCCCGTTGAGGTTGACTAGTTTCGGTTGGAATTGGAATTCCTAATTTATCTGCTATTTCCAAAACGTTATTGGTAAAATCAGCACTGTTTGCAACAACACCAAATACTGTACCAGCTATTGTTATTAATGCAAAAATACGAGCTTTGATTCTTTCCGGTTTTTGCTTTTCAGGTTTATTAATATCTTCTTGCAAGTCATCCAAATGTACTAAAACTTCTTCACGCTTATCTTGTGGGAACTCTTGTGCTTTCTCTCGTAGCGAGTTAATCAATCTAGTAATATCATCAATGCTTTGATTAATATTTTGAGAGAAGTTTTGTTGATTAAAAGTTAGCTTACTACCAGTTTGTGCTGTGTCTACAAACTGGATATTAGCATTTTTTTGGTCGTACTTGGATTGATAAGATTCTGACATAGAGCTACTCTCCGATGTGGCTTTAACATCAATAATATTTTGAATAGGTCTAGTAGCCATTTCTTTGGCAAGACTCATAATGCTTGCACTCTGCTCTTTATAAATTATTATTTGTTCATTTTTAGCTTGTAAATCTTTACGATACATTCCTTCAAGTGCATTTAGTTTTACTTCATATAGCTCTTTTATCCTGCACTCAATTTCAGCCTTATTAGCTTCTGGTAAAACTTCAAGCCGAACAACAAATGCACCACCGCTTTTCTTTTCAAAGGCTTGGACTGATAAGTTTTCTTCACCATATTCAGCCTGTAGTTCTTGAAACGAGAGAAGAAAAGCTTTCCAGTCAATACCATCAGTAAAAATTAAGTCAACTGTTTCTAAAGCTTTCTGAAAGAGCTTGGTAAACTCCCCAAGCCTAAACTCTCCGATGCTGGGACGACGTTCTTGAAAGTCATTTTTTAAGTAGACATACTGGCAATCAATATCATTTAATTTTGTAGCAGAGTTGATATTCCAATCTTCTAAACAAGCACCTGTAAACTTTGCTCCTGTAAAATCTGTTCCTAGTACTTGAGTTCTAATCAGTTTTGCCCCGATGAGGTTAGCCCCGATGAGGTCAAGTCCACTGAGGTTAGCCCTGCTGAGGTTAGCCCTGCTGAGATTAGCCCCACTGAGGTTAGCCCCACTGAGGTTAGCCCTGCTGAGGTCAAGTCCACTGAGGTTAGCCCTGCTGAGGTTAGCCCTGCTGAGGTTAGCCCTGCTGAGGTTAGCCCCGTTGAGGTTAGCCCCGTTGAGGTTAGCTCCACTGAGGTCAACTTCCCTGAGGTCAACTTCCCTGAGGTTAGCCTCACTGAGGATAGCCCCACTGAGGAAAGCTCCACTGAGGTTAGCTCCACTGAGGTCAACTTCCCTGAGGTCAACTTTCCTGAGGTCAACTCTCCTGAGGTCAGCCCTGTTGAGGTTAGCCCCACTGAGGATAGCCCCACTGAAGATAGCTTCGTAGAGGAAAGCTTCACTGAGGTTAGCTCCACTGAGGTCAACTTCCCTGAGGTTAGCCATGATGAGCTTAGTTTTGATGAGGTTAGCTCCACTGAGGTTAGCCCCGTTGAGGTTAGCCCTGAAGAGGTCAGCTCCACTGAGGTCAACTTCCCTGAGGTTAGCTCCGCTGAGGTCAACTTCCCTGAGGTTAGCTCCGCTGAGGTCAACTCCTCTGAGGTTAGCCCCGTTGAAGCCAGTAATTATACGGGGATTGTTAAGTCTCCACTTATTCCAATATTGTACACCTTTCTTCAACCAAGCATTATGCTCCTCATTTACCACTGTGGATTCTCCTTATGTTCTATCCTTTGAATCTTCAATGGGGCATAACTATGAAAAGGTAATTTCAATTAACCTCATTAAAATCTAGAGCAGCAGGTTTGCTTTTGAATATAGCATTGGGGGTAGCATCCACACTGCTGATGCAGTCACCTGTGGGGAGAATGTCGGGAAATATTGGTTTGGCGACATTGGAACAAAAGCTGAACACACAAAGACTTGAGCCATTTAGCAACCCGCCAACAAAGTGCCTCGGCTTCAAGAAGCGCAGGCATCGCACAGACTGGAAACGGAAGTTTAATGACATTTCTCATAGGGAGAAAGCAGCACGAGATTGGGGCATCACCATGCCTCAAAATTTCCACAGACCTACCAGATTTAACGCCCTAATGTAGAAATTTTATCCAATCACTCCTAAAGATTTCTATGGAGCATAATTGACCTTTAAAGCCTCGATAGTCAATTGTTGCGCTACAGAAATATGTTTCCATTAGTTGAACGCTCTTAATGATTCCTACTTGCCACTTGCGAAGACTGTCATTGAAAAACTCAACTTTATCCCCACATTTCAAGAGAGAAGGCTCACCACTCAATGCCTCAATTATTCTATTTAACTGTGTTTTGGCTTGGGGGGTTGCCGTATTATCCTCAGTTGGCATACCCGCACCACTTTCTAGTTGATCCGCACCAGTGACGCAGGACTCTCCGCAGCAGTTTTCCAAGTCAGGTAAGGGTTCCGCATCACCCGCACCAGTTGAGGTGGCATATTCTTCTTTTTTCATTGGAGGAGAGAGCAATTCAATTTTCATCTCTTCCTCTTCAATGTTATTTTCCTGTAAATCTGAAAAAGTGGTGCGGGTGGTGCGGAAGTCCTGATTTTGCGGGGTTTCTGGTGCGGAAAGTGGTGCGGAAGTGGTGCGGGTTGAGTCTATTGTGGTGCGGGTAACTTCCAAAATGCCAATGCCTTTCAGTACTGGGATGTTTCTTTTAGCAATGTCACAGTACCTAGTTCCCTTGACAGCCTTGGGGAAGAGTTGAGCAATTCTAGCGATGACTTGGTTGATGCCCTTTACATTTTTGTCACTGGGTCTAACCTGTTCGCTCCACGTTCTGCGGTTGTTATCGGAATCTATAGTTAATGTGCCAGTTTGAGTGTAGTAATGTTCCAGTCTTACCCATAACTCTTTTGCAGTCATTTCCTTTCCAGGGACATAGCCTATGTTCGCGGCTTCTATGAAGTCAAATAGGTGATTATTTTCTTTCTGAAGGTTGTAGAAAGCATCAGTTGTACATTCGTAATCAATGCCTGATTCTATAAGATCGTTTAGTGCTTGAAGCATTTTATTTAGAAATGCTGGGGCAACATGCGTTCTAATAAAATCTTGGTCATAGCGAAATCTGGGGTCGCCTTTTATCTCGCTTGGATTATTTGGATCAGGATTATCTACAAAGGTTTTCCTGAATTCTAAAATTGCAATCCTATCTTTGATTGCTTGTATTACGCCTTGAAATGCGGGAGTCTCGTTTAAGTTGAAAATACCTATTGCGTTGGAAGAGAATTCTATATGGTCTTTCCCTTTCTGTTCGCAATGTAGTGTATCTCCAGTGACAAATAATTTTAAACTTTGAAGTCTATCAATCCTAGATGTTTGTGGGTTTTCAGAAGCCCAGTTAACTCGACTATATATAAGTGGGGCTAGTCCGAATTTTCTGCCTTCGTCATAAGATTGAAAGTCACCTAAAGAAACAGAAGTTAATCCGTTCTTTCCATAAATTGTTGATACACATTCGCGCAGAGCATCTTTACCATTAGAACCAAGACCAATTGCAAACATTGCTTTTACCTCTCTCCCTCTAAATTTCCTAACAGTTTCAAGGTCAAGGGATGCAGCAATATTTCTAAGAAATATTTCTTGTTGTGGCTTGTCTAAGCAAGCTAAAAGTTGCTCACAATATGTATCGTCAGCCGACGGGTCATATTCAATTAACGGTTCATAAATGAAGTAGTCCTGGGGCGTATGCGGGTCTAATCTTATTGTAAAATCCCTGCCTTCCCACTCAACTCTGACTATCCCATTAGTGCAATTTACCCCAGGAGGATTGATTAGTTCTGGGTCAATTTCTGTCCCCATTTTTACCCATTCCAAAACCTTCTTGACTGAACTAGGTGAAGCATAGGGACAAGACTTTTTACCCTGTTCGTTCTCGACCACAAAGGAATTGCAAAAATCATAAATCCTTTTGCGCTCTGTGGAATCTGGAGAGTGTTTGTAGTGGTTGCCAGTGTGAAAGTAAAGCTTATCAGCAGCACAAATCCAGTTCTTATCTCCGTAGAGAGCTTGAAAAGCTTGCTGGGTAAAGGCTACAACCGGATTTTGATCGTCATCATTAATGACGTTTACCTCTGCCTGTTGCTTACGCTGCGCTACAGCCGCGTGAATCTCCTGCTCTAGCCTGCGGATAAATTCTGGTGTTTCCATCTGCCCCAAGATTTCTTTGATGTCACTTGATTTATATGGTAAATCTGGGCAGATGTCGTTTGGGTTAATTCCAATAAATCCAATTCCTACTTCAGCCGCACAGTCAAGGCAAGTCTGGAGTTTCTTTAACCCAGTGTCATCGGGGTCATGCAGGAAAACGATTAATCCTATGCCTGCTTCAATTGCGCGTTGATATTCCGAGGTAATTGTTTTCTTATCCCAGGCACTACCTTGGAAGGTAAATCCAGCAAGCCCATGCTCTCGACCAACTTCTACGCACCCCTCCCCTTCGTGTTGGAGTAGTGCCGGGGTTCCATTTACTGATTTAGCGGCGGCGATCGCTTCATCAATGCGGTAAGCTTTCCAGGGTTCATCCCCTTTTCTCATCTCTGGAGTGCCATCTGGAAGCCTGTGCCATTGGCGGAAGGATTTATCTTTTCCCTTCTCTTTTATGTAATCCGCCCATTCATAGCGAATTACCCATTGGTTTTGTGAGTAAGGATAGATTGTTTGTGTTGCATTCCCTGGTATTCCCTTTGGTAGCTTGCAAGTTATGTTTTGAGTTTGGGGTATGTCAGTCGCCGCTTGGGTCAACATCACCAAACCTAATTCACCATCTGGAATTGGCGTACTTTTGGGCAAGATTCTCTTGGGCTTTGCTGCCAAACGGTTTAGGGATGGAGTGTAATTAGCCCCTGCCCTTTCTGCCACCACTTCAGCCCAAGGTTTAATCGCCTCTCTGATGTCCTTACACTCACAATTATTGAAGCATCTGTACTTCCCGGTTTCTGGGACAATAGATAAGTCATTACCGCCACAAACTGGACAAATAAACTTATTTTTAGCTTTGGACGGTTCTAGCTGATCTTGAAAATTTCGGATGTCGAATTTTTCAAATGCCTGTTGAGTTCTTGAGGCATTAGTTTTTTGTGGTGTACTGAACAGGCGTTTATTTTCTACACTGGCAGTTTTGGTACTGTGTGCTGCTAAATCTTGCTCCCCTGTGGCTGACTGTGCTACTTTAATCGGCTCAGAAATATTCGGGGTTGCGCCATGATCTAACAGTCCGGGCGCACTTTGCATTTCTAGCGTATTCATTTGTACTACTCCATGTTTTTTTTGTGTTTTTTGGAGTAGTTCTTTGCCGTTGTCGCCGCGTTCTGTTAGGTTAGAAGATGAAGAATTATACAAAAATAATCTGGTTGTAGTTTTTGTTGACTACTCGTGAACGATTTCCAGTCGTTCTTGGTGTTCGCCTCATCATCTAACTGAGCGCACCCGAAGCAGCAAGAGCTACTCCTTTTTTTTTGCACCCAAGCATTCAATCTGCTTGGGAATTTTCGTTTTTTAGCCAGTTTTTAAGCATTTTCCAGATGATTTTACTGTGTCCCGTTTTCCTGTGGGAGCAGTAATTTTCAAGTTGGTTCGTTCCCCCTACATACAAGACGTGATCATCTGCCAAGACAAAGCAAATACCAGGGCTGGTGAGTAAAGATTTCCCATTAGACAAGCAATGGAAGGGTGAGGGTAACGACAGAGGGCAGTGACAGGGGATATACCTCAGTGAAATTGATCATATTTAGTCGTTACTTGCATCCTTATTTTGCTTTTGATGCTTTCGTTTTTCTTGTACCCAGCTTTCGATAAGCTCTGCGACAACATCCTCCATAGTTACTTCCTCAGCAACACACATTTGCTTGAACTCCTTGTGAAGTTCTTTCGGAACTCGTGTTCTCAGATACTGCTTTTCTACCACATTTCGTGCGGATAAGTTCACAAATCCAATTGTATAACTTTTACTTAAGCTTACCTGGACATAGATAAAATATCCTAACCACAAAACCTCTAAACCGCAAGTCCGCAAGCGGATTTTAATGTTATCTTGTAAATGTGAGCCAAAAACCAAAAGTGGCGAAAACAACCGCAGATGGAAGCGGATAACAGACCCCGTAATCTGGATAGAACAGTAACCGCAGATATCCAAAGCTTTTTCACCACAAAGGTTTTACGAAAAATTGAAACAAATTTAAGGACTTCAATCAGATGGTAGATTTGGCATTAAGTCCCACTGTTGGGATTCTAGCCCCATCGTTGACCCCTGCTTCTTGGGATTGTGGTAACGGGTATTCTAAACTACATTTACCCCAAGGAGAGATACTTATTCCCTCCTACTTTAAACAAGTCATTGAAACGGACTCTAACGACTACGAAAGCTTAGGCAACGGTGCGGTAGTCGAATATCTTCAAGGCGAACGCTCTGATCTATCTGGCTCTAAGTGGTTGATTGGGGAGACTGCCGAAATCTACTGTAAGCAGTCATTTGGACGCATTGTTGATGACTTCAAAAACAAGATTACTTATGGGCTGCAAATGCTCTTAGGTGCAATTGCTCAAACTCCTAGACAGCAGAGCTATAACTTGTTTTTAGTCGCTTCATTGCATGACTCTCAAGCCTTTGCCCATGATCTAAAGAAAGCCTTGCAAGGTAAGCACATCGTCAAGTTTGATGGCAAAGACATTGTAAACGTTGATATCACCTGTCAAATAACAGAGGAAGGTGTAGGAGCATTGTTAGTTTCCCGCGCCCCTGGTCAGCAGAAAGTCGCGCTCATTGACCTGGGGCATGGAACTACGATCACCTCAATATTTGAAGGCAACAAACTATTACAAAATAGCCGCAAGATTGACACAGTAGGCGTTCACCATCTTTGTGAGACGATAGCGAATAACCTCCAAACCCGTCGCCACCTCGGTAAACCAGCTAACCCTCATCTGATCCGAGAGGGGATGAGCAAGAATTTTGTTTATGGAACCACCAATTGGGAGTTTTCAAGCATTTACTCATCAGAACTCAAGGGATGGCTTGCATCTTGTTTAGTGCCTGCGTGGAAGCATTTGCAATCCCGCGCTGATGACCTGGATGCTATTTACCTTGTGGGTGGCGGTGCAATGCTGCCATCGGTTAGTGCAATCGCATCTAGGCAAGGAATAGCACAGATTCCTAATTCCCAAACGGCCAATGCAATTGGGTTACTGAAATTAGCTGTTGCATCACTAAAGAAGGTTTAATTCATGGCGAAAGATAACCGGGTTTGCATCCCCAAAGATTTGATTGACCCCGTAAAGGCTGAGGCGGAAAAACTGCTTCTCACCGATGACCTGACCTCTGCTGTGACTTGGATTTTAAGGGCTTACTTTCGAGATAAAAATTCACTTTGCTGTCAGCACAAGCAACAACCCGCTCTAACTGACCAGTCCCAACCCGATAGCTTAAGTAACTTTGAGGATTTGTTCGTAGCGTAACCATGAAAATCAACAAAACACTTGGATTCTCTTTTGCCACTCTTGGCTTTCTAGCCCTTGGCTATTTCGGAGTGCAGCAGCTTGGCAGAAACAATATGTTCACCATCGCCGCAGTTGTGGGAGGTGCAGGGGCCATCAGCTATGTACTTCAGAAGCCGAGTCAGCCAGAAGCGCCAACCGCACCAATCAAAACCCAAAGGAAAGGAAAGAAGTCATGAGCCACCAAGACACCCAAAAGACACAGCCAAGCCTAACGACCACCGAAATCATGACCATCATCTTGGGTTGCGAACAGACTCTCAGATTTGTGCAAGCATCTCCCAATTACAAACAAATTGAAGCGTCCGAAAAGTTCAGCACATCGAATGACCTAAAAATGGGCGATGCCGTTCAAGCCTTGATGGAGATTCACGAAGCAATCCTAAATATCGAGTTCTATTCCCAAGTTGAGGGACAAACTTATGCTTTCAATGACAGCCTTGCAACGTAACCACCTCTATGAATTCCGTGGTCAACAACTCCGCTACAGCCATCGGTCTAATTGTGGAGTCAATGCGCCTTTCATTTTCAATGACTCCAAAGGCAAACGAAAAGAATTAAGCCAAACCCAAGTGCAGAGGGAGGTTTTTGAATTAAATGAGTTTTCTGAGAACTGATAATGAAGCGATTGCCCCGACCGACCAAAGTAAGTGCAATCGCCTCACCCGAAAGTGCATCAAGTACACATCGTTACAAGGATTCTAACAAATGACACTTGACTACAAAAATCCCCACGATTGGGGCAAATCGCCTCTGACCGACTCCGCCCTGAGAAAGCAGCAATTTAAAGCAGAAAATCCTGAACAATGGGCAGCAATGATTGAGGCGGATATTGAAGCACTTTCCAAACCAATATTCGAGAGTGAAGATTACCCACCTTTCACAGGAACGGAATTCTTAGCAACTCATCCAACCATCGATGACCATCCATACTCTGCTGCATTTGGTCAATTCTTGGGTAATGGGATTGACGCGGACATTGCAAATATATTGGCGTTTGGTGAGAAAAGATTTGATTTAATCTCTGATGATTTGGACGACCCCATAAGGCAATTAGCAACGAGAATTTATAGCCGATTTGAAGAGATGGGTTACTGGGATAAGTTGCCCCAATCATCCAGCAATATCGACTATGACTACATCCCTTATTAGGAGATAAAATGGCACGTAATTTTGGAGCAGCAAAACTCAAAAACCATATTCCCAACAATGCCCCCGGTACGTTAGGAGCAATGGGCAGACTGTTTGATGTCTCTGAATCTGACTTCAACAAAGCCCTCCTTGGCGACCAAACGGTAATCACCAAAATTGCAGACATGGCGCGACTGTCTGACACCGCTAAGGCCAATCTGCCTAAAGCTTTGGAGGCATATCGGAAGATTATTGAAACAACTGGCGATGTAAACCAAGCCTACGCCGAACTTGTGCAACTCACCCAGAAGCACGGAACGCAAACACTAAAGGCTATCAACACTAGTAAGACAGGAGAGCAGCGTTTCAAAAATGAGATGACCGAGATGCAGGCGGAACACGTCAATGCTACTACTGCCGAGGCCACCCGTCACGCTCAACGCTCATCCTTGATTCAGATATCTGGGGCTACAGCCGACCTTATGGCATTGGCTAAGTATGAAGTTGATTTAATCAAAGCTTCTAACAAACTGCCTGAAACACAAGATGCAGCAGATCGCGCTTACGAAAACGCCGTAACTACCGCACTGTGGACAAACGGTAGTGAAGCCAAGACTGACCGCATACCCAAGCCCAATTACTCGCGCACTGCTGGGATTAGCCGAGTAGGGCAGTGGTTCCGCAACTTCATGGGCATTTAACCCATAGGTAAGTCGAAAGCCAGTTGTTAGCAAAAACTCTGGCTTTTTCTGTTTCACCCCTCTTGCGAGGTAAACATGAATGAAATTGATTCCCTATTATCACAGTTCCAAAACACCAGTGAACAGTCCACACCGTTAATGTGGGGTGAAACTACTTCAGAAAAA
>NZ_JACJQM010000063.1:0-33615 GCF_014696655.1 Nostoc sp. FACHB-888
AGAGGTTGTTTGAAAAGTGGTTGGCTGTGATTTTAGGCACTTATTGATCCCCCCTAACCCCCCTTAAAAAGGGGGGAACCGGAATCAGAGTCCCCCTTTTTAAGGGGGATTTAGGGGGATCTAAAACGTTTTGCTACCAAGATGAGGACTTTTCAAACATCCTCTAACATTCATGTGGATGAAACGCCTTGGTCAGTCAAAGGAATCAAAGAATGGTTGTGGGTAGTTGCCAATTCTGATTTCTGCCTGTTTACTGCTGCTGACACTCGTTCACGATCCGAATTAGAGACAATTTTAGGAGCTAAATATACAGGGGTACTTAGCAGCGATGATTTTAGTGTTTACAATGGCTATCAAGTTGTTGTCCAACAGAAGTGTTTAGGGCATCTACGCCGTCACTTCAAAAAATTAATTCAACTTCCAGGCCTTCACAACCAAGCGATTGGTGAAGTGTTTGTTGATTTAATTGATGAAGCTTTTAGAAATTATGCTCTTCGGGTTTGAGACTTTTGACTCGCGCCCTCAAGGTCTGGAGCCGTTTTTGAATTATTCAGATGCTACCTAATTTGATATCACCTAGTATTTGAAGAGTTAACTTAACTTGAATTTTGGGAATATTATAATAATCACCAAAATCCAATTATAAATTAACATTCAAACAAGTAATAATGTTTAGATTAATTGCTCGCATTCCGGACTATAGTGTTGCAAGTTTAATTTATGAAGCTTCTGCCACAATAATTTATCGAGCATACTCCAAGGTGAACGGGTACTCAGTTGTCATCAAACTGCTCAAAGCAGAGTATCCTACTGTCAAAGAGATTGCTCAGATAAAGCACGAATACGAAATTATTCAAAACTTGAATATTATAGGTGTAATCAAAGCTCATGAATTAATTAGTTACGACAATGGCTACAGTAATGGTCTAGCACTTGTTTTAGAAGACTTTGGTGGAGAATCTTTAAAAGTTCAGATATCTAATACAGGCTTTGAACTTACGAAATTTCTCAACATTGCTCGTCAAATTACTGAGACTTTGGGAGAGTTACATACCCACCACATTATCCATAAGGATCTTCAGCCCGAAAACATTCTTTATAATCCCAATACCGAAAAAATAAAGTTAATTGACTTCAGTATCGCTTCGCTGCTGTCAAAAGAAAGCCCAGAAATCAGTAGCCTCAACCTCCTAGAAGGAACGCTGGCTTATATGTCGCCAGAGCAAACTGGACGCATTAATCGAACCTTAGATTATCGTACAGATTTTTACTCATTAGGTGTTATTTTTTACGAAATGTTAACGGGTCAGCTCCCCTTCCATAATGCTCAAGACCCAATAGAGTTGGTGCATTGTCACATTGCGAAAATTCCAGTAGCTCCGCACGAGATTAATCCTAATGTACCACTGGCAATCTCTGCGATCGCTATGAAACTTCTAAGCAAAACTGCTGAAGACCGCTACCAAAGTGCTTACGGGTTAAAGGCTGACCTAGAGCAAGCAGCGATACAACTGCAAAGAAAAGGCAGCATTGAGCTTTTTACCTTAGGCCAGCAAGATTTTTCGCATCAATTCCAAATAGCCCAAAAACTTTACGGTCGGGAAGTAGAAGTGGCAACTTTAATGGCTGCCTTTGAAAAAGTTAGCCTTGGTTCTAGCGAAATTGTGTTGGTAGGAGGATACTCAGGTATTGGCAAATCTTCACTAGTTAACGAAGTTCACAAACCGATTGTGCGGCAACGAGGTTACTTTATCGGTGGCAAATTTGACCAACTTAAGCGAGATATTCCTTATGCTTCTTTGATTCAAGCATTTCGAGAATTGATGCGACAACTGTTAGCTGAAAGCCAAGCCAGAGTTGAGGTTTGGAAAAATAAATTACTACGAGCATTGGGAGTTAATGGTCAAATTATTATTGATGTCATCCCGGAAGTAGAACTGATTATTGGACCGCAAGCGCCTGTACCGCAGTTGGGGGTTGCTGAGTCTCAAAACCGTTTTAATCGGGTGTTTAAGCAATTTATCCATGTCTTTACTGCTGCTGAACACCCCTTAGTACTGTTTTTAGATGACCTCCAATGGGCCGATGCTGCCTCTGTGAACCTGGTCGAGAATCTGATGACTGACCCAGAAAGTCAGTATCTCTTGCTGATTGGGGCTTACCGAGATAACGAAGTTAGCCCTACGCATCCACTGATGCTAATGCTAGAGACAATTCAAGCATTTGGGGCAACCGTTGAAGAGTTACTTTTGAAGCCATTAGCAGCACCTCATATTACTCAACTGGTTACTGACACGTTCAATTGCGAATTATCTCAGGCAAAACCTTTAGCTGATTTGCTATTTCAAAAAACTCAAGGTAATCCCTTTTTCTTGACTCAGTTACTAAAAGTATTGCATCAAGATAATCTTTTAACATTTGATTATCGTTTGGGCTTTTGGAAGTGGGATCTCAACAAAATTCAGGAACAAGCCATTACCGATAATGTTGTCAATTTAATGGTGAAGAAAATTCAGAGGCTGTCAGAACCGACGCAGCAAGTTTTACAGTTAGCTGCTTGTGTTGGCAACCGATTTAATTTAGAAATTCTAGCTGTAGTAAACGAAAAATCCCCATCAGCAACAGCAGTTGATTTATGGGAAGCTTTGAGGGCGGGATTAATTCTTCCCTTAAGCGATACTTACAAAATTCCTCAGTTGTTGAATCAGTCAGAATTGGCAACATACTGCGATACTGCCGTACAAGTTGACTATAAGTTTTTGCACGATCGCGTTCAGCAAGCTGCCTATTCTTTAATTCCAACTGGTCAGCAACAAGAAGTACATCTGAAAATTGGAAAATTACTATTACACAATACTGAAAAAGCCCAGTTAGAAGAACATCTTTTTGATATCGTCAACCATCTCAATGCTGGTAGCTCATTGATTGTGGAACCAGCAGAAAGATATGAACTGGCAGAATTAAATCTAAAAGCAGGTCAGCGAGCAAAATCATCTTCGGCATTTGTAACTGCACTCAAGTTGCTAGAAACAGGTATGAGTTATCTACCTAAAAATAGCTGGCAAGATAATTATTTGCTTACATTAACTTTATATTTACAAGTTGGGGAAGCAGAATTTTTAAATGGGAAATATGAGGAGGCTTTGCTGGTTTTTGAGCAGACTTTCAACCAGGTTAAAACTACTCTTGATATGTGTCGGGTAAATGAATATCGGATTATGTGTTATCGAATGGAGAACGATTTAAACTCCGCCTATAAAATTGGGCTAAATACCTTAGAGCTTTTAGGCTTGGAGTTTACAGCTTATCCCGATGATGCATATTTGTTAGAAAAACTTAATCATACCAAGGAAGTTATTGGCGATCGCTCAACTTTTAGTCTTGCAGAACTACCGCCAATGCAAGACGAAGAGAAGTTAATGGCTCAACGCATCTTAAAAGAAATCTGGCCCATTGCCTACTTTTTAGGATCTAAAGCGTTGCACATCACATCGATGAATATAACTCAACTTTCTGTTCAGTATGGCAACTCACCAATTTCGGTATTTGGTTATATGCTGTATTCTTTCAACTTAGTATTTCAATATGGCGAGGTAGATTCGGGTTATGAGTTTGGTCAACTATCTCTGCGTTTGCATGAGATTTTAAGAACGAAAGAATTAGAAGCAAATATTTTGAATATGTGGGGAGGTTTAATCTGTCATTACAAAGACCATATTAGCCAGGCAAAACCTCATTTATTGAAGGGATTTAATAGTGGTTTAGAAACAGGCTCTTATCAATGGTCTGGTTATTGTTCAGTTAATTTTTTATGGCAATGCTTATTTGGGAATGAATCTTTAGAAAAAACCGCAGAAGTAGCCGAAGATTTTATTCCTAGCCTCCGCAAAATTGACAGAAATATGTTGAACTACCATCTGCTGGCTATGGAAGCGATCGCTAACCTGACTAAGCCAGCAGGCAAGATTGACGAGCTTATTGGAACTTGGGCAGATGAACGGCAAGTGCTAGAGTTTGCACAAGCATCTTCGGATATGTTAACCGCATTTGTAGTTTACATCTATAAACTTGCGCTCTGTAACTGGTATGGAGAGTATACCAAAGCTGTTGAGTATGCAGAGAATGCCGAAAAATTTGTTGGGGGAGCGCGAGGAATTTTTATTAATCCTGTTTTCTACTTTCACCAAAGTATTGCCTTGGCTGGGGCTTATGCAGAGGCAGATACCGCAACTCAAGTTGTTTATCTGGATAAACTAAATACCAACTTAGAAAAATTCCAACAATGGGCAATCCACTGCCCAACCAATTATCAACACAAATTACTGCTGATTCAAGCTGAAATTGCTCGGATTTACCAGCAAGATTATCAGGCAATGGAGCTATATGACAAGGCGATCGCTTCTGCTGCCGAAAACGGTTATTTACAAAATGAAGCCTTAGCAAACGAATTGGCATTTCGATTTTACTTAGCCAAGGATAGGCAAAACTTTGCCAAAATTTATTTCAAAGAAGCCCGCTATCGCTATCTCAAGTGGGAAGCTACGGGTAAAGTCGGGCAACTGGACGAACAATATTCCCAGCTTTTTACAGATACAGTCGGGGAGGTAACTGGGCGAGGTACGGGTACAAAGCAGATTCGGGATAGTTCTGAAGCTAAAACCCAAGCTCTAGATATCAGCACAGCGATTAAAGCATCGCAGGCGCTCTCAAGCGAGATGGAGCTAAGTCGGCTGTTAGAGAAGATGATGACGATCGCGATCGAGAATGCTGGGGCCCAAATGGGTTATCTACTTGTAAAACGGGAGAACCAGTGGGTGATTGAAGCCGAAGGAAGCATTGATCGAGATCAAGTGACGGTGCGATCGTCGAGTCTGTTTCAAGTAAAACATAAACTACCAGCTTTGTTGATTAACTATGTTGAGAGAACAAAAGAAAATTTGGTTTTAGACGATGCTAGCCACACAGAGCGTTTTGCAAGTGACAACTATATTGTTGCCAATCAACCCAAATCAATTTTGTGTTTGCCTTTCTCTCATCAGGGTAAGCTAACTGGGGTTCTTTACCTGGAAAATAACCTCACTACCGGAGTCTTTACCGCAGAGCGATTAGAAGTACTGAACTTATTGACTTCGCAAGTTTCCATTTCTATAGAAAATGCTCGGCTCTACACAAATTTGCATATATACTCCCAGGAGTTAGAGATTTCGGAAACACAAGCGCATGAGAAAGCAAAGCAGCTAGAGCAGACGCTTGATGAATTGAAGCTCACTCAGTCACAGATGGTGCAAAGCGAAAAAATGTCTAGCCTGGGGCAATTGGTGGCAGGTGTTGCTCACGAAATCAATAACCCAGTCAGCTTTATCTACGGCAACCTTACTTACGTGAATAATTATGTCAAAGACTTGATGAGTGTAGTACAACTTTATCAGCAGCAAAACCAAAATTTACCACCTAAAGTTCAGAATGAAATAGATGAATTTGACTTAGATTTTTTGATGGAAGACTTGCCTAAGCTTTTGGCTTCAATGAAAGTGGGAACTGATCGCATTCGCCAGATTGTATTATCTTTAAGAAACTTTTCCCGCCTAGACGAAGCTGGAGTCAAAGCCGTTGATATCCATGAGGGCATTGATAGCACTCTGATGATTTTGCAAAATCGGCTTAAACCCCAACCAGATCATCCAGGAATTCAGGTAATACAAGAGTACGGTAATCTCCCACCTGTAGAATGTTATCCTGGGCAACTGAATCAAGTATTTATGAATTTAATCGCAAATGCGATCGACTCTTTGGAAGAATTTAACGAACATCGAACTTATGCCGATATCGCACGTCAGCCAAGTATCATTACAATTCGTACTACTGCTGAAGGCGATTTTGCCGTCATCCGCATTGCTGACAACGGTTCTGGTATCAGTGAAAATGTGCGACGGCAACTCTTCACACCCTTTTTTACCACCAAACCTGTTGGTAAAGGCACTGGTTTAGGGCTATCTATCAGTTACCAGATTGTGACTAATAAGCATCGAGGACAGTTGGAGTGTGCATCGGTTTTAGGAAAAGGAGCTGAATTTATTGTCTCTATCCCGCTTCAGGCAAGGCTAGAAGCCCTGAGCGTCTAATTGAAGGAGAAGAGATATTACTATCAAAAGTCACGAGTAAAACATACTTTATATCTCAATACAGTTCAGTTAACCCTTGTTTCTCTCCCTGCTCCCTGCCTCTAACAAATAAATTAATGCCTCCACTAAAGCCTGATTTTGTTCATCAGTACCAACAGTAATGCGTAATTTATCATCTAGTCCAGGCTGCTTGAAGTAGCGGATTAAAATTCCCCGTTCCTTCAGCTTTTGATAGAGATATTCTGCGTTTCCTTCTCTTGGCTGTACCAGTAAAAAGTTAGTTTGGGAATCCCAAATGTGAAAATCTAATTGTTTTAAGTCTGTTGCTAACTTAGCCCGTGATGCTTTAATCTTTGCCACACAAGCATTTTTATAAGCTTGATCGGTAATAGCAGCCGTGCCAATTGCACAAGCGATCGCATCAATGTTATAGCTATCTTTCACCTTAAACAATCCCTGCAACAGCTTGGGATTTGCCACCCCAAATCCCAGCCGCAACCCTGCCAACGAGTACCCTTTAGAAAGTGTGCGAATTATGATGACGTTTTCGTAGTCATTTACCAAAGCTAATGCATTCTCTTCGGTAAAATCCACATATGCCTCGTCAATCACTAAAACTCCAGATAACTGGCTGGCTAATTTTCGCAGATCATTTGTTGGTACTATATGCCCCGATGGACTATTAGGCGATGCAATAAATGTCACAGAACCATTGGCAGCAACCAGTTCTTTCAAAGGTAAACTGTAGTCATCGCTGTAAAAAATCTCAGTAATTTCCGCAGCTTGCATTTCTGTTAATGTGCGATATAGCACGTAAGTTGGCATCGGATAAACTACCTTCTTCCCAGGTTCTGCACAGGCTCTAATTATCACGCTCAACAATTCGTCACTGCCATTTCCCACAATTATCCAATCGCTAGGAACACCTAAAACTTTACTTGCAGCTTGCCGGAACTCCCCCCCGAAAGGTTCTGGATACCGTCGCAACCACTCGCCATCGATATTCCGTAACACAGCTAGTGCCGCAGGCGAAGGAGGATAGGGGTTCTCGTTACTGTTGAGTTTTATTATCTTTGTACCGCGTTGAGGCTGCTCACCAGGAATGTAGCTAGCCATTGCATCTACATTAGAGCGAAAATAGTTGGTCATAGAGCATGAGATATGGAACAAACAGATTCAATTTTGGATTTTAGATTTTAAATTTTAGATTCTTCTTAAATCGAAAATCCAAAATCTAAAATTGGCAGAGTTAGGAGTTCACTATGCACTCAATCCTTGGTTCAAGGCAAGCAAGCTACGCGTAGTGTTCCGCAGAAAAGGTATTATCTGTTAAGGAATAACTGTTAATCTACCTGATTTTGGGCTTAACCCAGAAGCATTGAGAGGGAGTAGGGAGCAGGGCAATACGGTTCGGTTAAGGTGCATAGGCCTTAAAGATCCCCCTTAGTCCCCCTTAAAAAGGGGGAAATAGAGCCATTTTTAGCCCCCCCTTTTCAAGGGGGGTTGGGGGGATCGAGTCTTATCCGAACCGTATTGGGGGGCAGGGGAAGAATTATTGATTAATGCCCAATAACAAATGACAAATGACAAATGACAAATCATTACCGATATATTATTTTTTACAAACCCTATGGCGTTCTCAGCCAGTTTACAAAAGATGCTCCCACACATAGCACCCTGAAAGATTATATTGATGTACCTAATGTGTATCCTGTGGGACGCTTAGACTGGGATAGTGAAGGTTTGCTGCTGTTAACGAACGATGGACAATTGCAACATCGCCTTGCCCATCCGCGTTTTGGTCATAAACGTACTTACTGGGTACAGGTAGAGCGAATTCCAGATGCAGATGCGATAAAAAGGTTGCAAACTGGTGTGGAAATTCAAGATTACCGGACTCAGCCAGCAGAAGTTAGGCTGTTACCACAAGAACCACAGCTACCAGAACGCACCCCACCGATTAGATTCCGCAAAAATGTACCGACAGCTTGGTTAGAAATGACATTAACAGAGGGAAAAAACCGCCAAGTACGGCGTATGACTGCGGCTGTTGGGTTTCCGACTTTGCGACTGGTGAGGATCAGCATAGCCCACCTACAATTGGATGACCTACAATTGGGTCAATGGCGCGACCTTACCACATCTGAACTTCAATTTCTGCATAATTTCAGTAAATCAAAAAGTTTTCCTCCAAAGGCGAATGCTCTATAACAACAAACAACAAACCGCAATTGAAGGTATTTATGAAGTCTGTATCGGCATCTCGGAGCCAATCTCTGCAATTCAATATTGGGAGCAATTTGGCTATCGCATTGGTGAAATGGGTGAATTAACCGCAGATGTAGCCAATCAATTATATGGGGTGAATTCATCTTTACGCTCAATTCGCCTCTACCACCAAAATTCAGATCATGGTTTGATTCGGCTGATGGTTTGGCAAAATCCCACCCATCAAGGTTTAGGAATCGCGTCGATGAAAATTAAAGGAAATCGCTGGGCAACAAGCTTAACTGCGGATGTATTAAGTATCTTAAATCATATAGAGGATGCAAAAGCGGCAGGTTTGCCAATTAGGTACACTAACCCTTATTGGGAAGTCATCTACAACAAAGAGAGAAAAAGCCGTCCTTTTATTGAGCCAGCAGTTGGCGTACGAGAAATGCTACTACTGCAACCATTAGCTCGACAGGTTTTATTTCAACGGTTTGGCTATACGCTGCCGCACTATGGACAAGTTAACCATAATGCTGCACTCAAGACTAGTCAGTTTACCCACATGGGAATCATCGTTCAAGATGACAGCAAAGAAACGCTGAAGTTTTATGAAGAAGTTTTGGGTTTGCTGCGTGTGCGTGATGATGTCGAAACTAGCTATGAATCTTCGCCAGCAGGTAAAGATATTTTTGACCTTAACCCTGGTGAAAAATTTATTGTCACTACCTTTGATGATCCTCGTTCTTCTAAATCTGACCTGATGGCTGCACGCAGTGGTAGACTTTATATCATTCGGTTCCCAGAAAAGATTAATTTAGAATCGCGTTTTGAGGCAGCCCAACCCGGTAGCTTAGGTATGTCTTTATATACCTATCGGGTTAAAGGAATACAGGAGTATTGCGATCGCATCAAAGCAAGTACTGTACAAAAAGTTACAGATATCATTAGTAATGAGTTTGGCGAGACAAGTTTTTCCTTCGTTGCGCCAGATGGTTACTTCTGGACTTTGTTAGAAGGTAACTCCAGTGCAGATATAGTGGGCTGAGAGACTTGCACGCCGTTTTTTTCTGAGTTTGTTCAATATACTTTGCCGTTGACAAAGACGAAGTCGAGATTATTTAAAAATGTTTGTATATACCTAATCAAGGAGTCATAAATTGAGTAATAAATTATTGAGTAATATATTAGAGAAAAAAAGCAAAAATCAGCGAGATATTAGATTTGATATTTTGAAAACTATCGGGCTATTTTGTATTATTTTTGCCCATATTGGCCCTGAAAACAATGTTTTTTTTCATCTTAGACGTTTCGATGTTCCTTTGATGGTTGTTGTATCGGGGGCACTTTATGCCTATTCATCCGGCAACAAGCAAATATCTTTTTGGAGTTATGTAAAAAAAAGATTGCCGCGTTTGATTGCTCCGGTATGGTTATTCCTTATTTTTTACTTTATTGCAACTTATATTATATTTTCTTTTCTTTCTAAACCTTATCCATTTTCTTCCCAGAAAATATTAGAAACCTTTTTACTGCTAAAAGGTATTGGTTATGTATGGATAATTCGTGTATTTACTCTAGTGGCACTTTTTGCAAACTTCTCACTATATATATATAGACTATGCAAATCTGAAGTTAAATTTTTAACTTTACTGTCATTAACTTATTTAGGATATGAATTTTTACTTATTTTAACTCAACGTTTCAGCTTTTGGAAGCGGATAATTTTCCTCGATGCAATAATCAACGATTATTTATTTTATCTTCTTCCCTACGGATGCTTATTTGGCTTAGGTATGATTATACCCAAACTTAGAAGCAAATCCATATTATTAATATCTGGATTATTTTTAAGCTTATTTCTGTTGCAAGCTGTTTATTTTTACCATACATTAGGACATTTTATTTCAAATGAAAACTTTAAGTATCCTGCAAAAAGCTACTATGTTTCTTATGGAGTTTTTATGTCTATGTTAGCATATTTTATAGTTGACAAGTTGTCTGTGAAACACAATTTATTAGAACGGGATAATTTATTGATTAGGTTGATTGTTTTTATCAGTTCATCTTCCTTATGGATATATTTGTGGCATATTTTATTTGTGTATTATTGGCAAAACTTAATTGCAGAATATCTCCCCGAACTAACTAGCAACTTTACTGTATCTTTTTTAGTAGTTGCATTCGGAGCAATAGCGATTACATATCTTCAAAAACAAGCAGTTTTTCAGGTAATTGCAAAAACGAAAGTTGGTCAAAAAAATTCCGACTTGCTATCTATTTTATTTTTAAAGTAAAAAAATTCGGTAGTTGGGACGGAAAGCTCGATGCTATCAGATACCCGTTTTAGCTATTCTAAATTTCTAAATTAATTTTAGCCATAAGCAATAATAGAGCGTAGTTTACCGCCACAGGCATTGCAATACACTGGAGCATCCATATATCTGCTTTCTAGGCAGTCGTAACGATTTTTCTTTCTAAGGGTACAAGACTAATAACTAAAAATGGTGCAAGTTAAAACTAGTGTAAATATCTAAAATTATGGACGCTGCTAAACGCCTTAATACTCTTAATCGCATCCGCAAACTCAGTCGTTTGATGGATACATCTATACGCATCCCTTTAACACGTTTTCATATTGGAATAGACCCAATTATCGGTTTGGTTCCAGGTGCTGGTGATTTAATCAGTACAGGGTTTTCAGCTTACATCATATTTTTAGCAACCCGTTTTGGCATCCCACGTCAAGACTTAGCCAAAATGATTTTTAATGTTGGTTTGGAAACAGTCGTTGGTACTGTGCCTTTTGTGGGTGATTTATTTGATGCTTTTTATAAGTCTAATATTCGCAATTTGGCAATTTTAGAGCAACATTTGACAGTGGTTGAACCGGAACTTAAAGAAGTGTCTGATGAACTTGACAAGAGTAAGTTCAGTCGAGTTTAAGTTGGTGGTTTATGATGTACTTTATAAGGCGCTGTGCCTAGCTTACTTCTTTATAGGGGTAGGCTATCGGCATAGCAGCAGAATAGGCTGCGTAATGAAAGTAGGCGATCGCAGTTTGCTATCTTGATTAATTGAGCTTAATTCTAGTTTCTCTCAAAAACCACTCATTACCTCAACAAATGCGATCGCTTCTATGCATGAACTTTGCACCATTGTCGAGGTACGAGAATTATTGAATGCTGTTTGCGAAGTCGTATGTACCCCCACGTTTTAGGGCGCGTTCGTAAGCAGGTCGTGCATGGATGCGCTCGATAAATTCCTTAATCTTAGGTCGGCTTAAGATGAGTTCGGCTTGCATAGCGACTATTTCCAGAGGAAAGCTCATTTGGATATCGGCGGCAGTAAATTCTTCGCCTACAAACCACGTACTCTTACAAAGTTCACCTTCTATGTAGTCAAAGTGAAGCTTAATCTGGGGTGCGATAAATCCTTCATTTACGCTGCTGCCTCCTGTATCAAAAAGATTGAAGACAAGGTTCATTACTAGAGGTGGCATTGCAGATCCTTCAGCGTAATGCAGCCAATACGTATAGCGCAGACGCTCCGGCGTATCGGATGGCGGGATTAGCCGACCATTGCCGTAGCGGCTTACTATGTATTCAATGATCGCCCCCGACTCAGCAATAGTCTCTTCTGCGTCAGTAATCACTGGTGACTTACCGAGTGGATGGACTTCGCGTAGCGATGCTGGTGCCAGCATCGTTTTCTGGTCGCGTTCGTAGAACTTAATTTCGTATTCGATACCTAATTCTTCAAGCAGCCATAACACGCGCTGCGATCGCGAGTTGTTGAGATGATGGACAACGATCATAATAGCTACTTTTTGTTCTCTGCTTTTGCTCATCTCAAATTATCATCAGTTTCTCCACGCTTCATCTATCTGGTGGTTGTCTTGGGTATCAAAGATGTTGGATATATTTCATGCTGGCAGTTTTCTGATGATTGAGCTTTGCACAATTGCACTTCCCCTACTTCTCCCCTATCTTTTAGTAAATCTATAGTTGGGCTTGTAGATAAAAGTATTAATCTTGGAAATCTCTAGTTCAAATCTTACATTTTAAGTGATATGTTATACCAAAAACTTCTGTGGATATTACCAATCGCCTCTACACTTAACTTTTTAGTTGCTATACCAAAAGTTCAAGCCAACTGTCCTGCATCTGTTCAGCCGCTTGAGGAAGTGCAACCACAAGTGCAGCAACGTTGGGACGAATTACAGCGCCAACAAACTTACCCTTGGGGTACAACAAAAGTGTATGAACGCTTGCAAGGCGCTCGTATCACCCTAGCTCCAAGTTTCGATCAGCTGCGTGGCTCATACAAACAAGAAGCCCTCAATTTGCTACGACTTGGTAATTACTTGCATAGCGTTTATGCTAGTGATGGCCGCTTGCTTTCGGCGGTGTATGACGCTTGTACACGGTTTGATATGTTAACAGAGAAGGCACGTTATAGCTGGTATTACAACAGTATCGCGCGATCGCTACCCGATAACTTGAAGCGTGAAGCTCTGCGGAACGCTGGCCGTCCGTCTTGGCGACAGGTGCGTGTAACCATTAGCGAGACGCAAGAGCGATCAATCCGCGATTTGTTCTGGAATAGAATGGGCTATAGTCAAGCGAACAATGGGATGTGGATCGCTTGGGTTCCAGAACACGGTTATTTTGAAATTAATGTGCCCAATGGCTACAATATCAAACAATTGGGGCAATTTTGGCGGTCGGCTCCACGTAACTATCGCTACATCGTACTATCAACTGACGGTTCATTAGTCTTTGAAAAAGAGGCAGGGGTGCAGGGGGCAGGGAGCAAGGGGGATAAAACAGCAAGGGGATTCAACCCATTTCTGTTCGAGAACCACTGGTGAAGAAGTGGGGGACGTAAGAACATTTTCCCCCCTTCATTACACGGCAGGAGTTAGGGGGCATTTCCCCCAGCTAATAGCCCCCAACCAAGAGCCTCTTAGTTGAAACGCAATGAAATTAAGACGGATTAGGGCTGAGGGGTTAGACCCCTATCAACTCGTCAACAGTCTCATTCTATTTGGGGGAGTATGTCAAAATGCCTTACGTTCAGCCAGATGCTTAAGGATGTCTTGGCGCGAGCGCCAAACTTGTCGCAACTGCTTGCGGGCTAACAATTTCAACTGGTCGCCGACATAAGGTGAACCTGGTTGAGTTGCATTACCGTAACTGTTCAGTGTCATCGCTTTTACAGGTTGAGAAAATTCAATTGCAGCAACGTATGAATCACCAGCAACAGATTTAAAGCGCCCATCTGACAGTGGGGCAAAATTGAGAACGCGGAAAATGCCTAGATATCCATCACCGCCATTTGCAGGCAAATCTATATCACCAGACTGGAGCCGGAAAACATCTCCCCATGCTACATCTAAAGACCCATAAGCTTTTTCCACCTTAGCTGCAACAGTTAAGAGTGTTGTGACTGCACTTTGAGGATTAGCTAAACCATCAGGTGTAGTAAATGGGGAGTTTTCACTCCAGGGTTTGCTAAATACACTATCTAAGTCTATCGCGTCAGCCCAAGAAGCGAATAATACCGCACCCCGACTGTCTGCATTTGCTTGCCGATCCCAAGCTGACAGTACATCAGCACATCGATTAGCTAATTCGCTTTTGTAATTGCGTATAGCCGGAATCAAGTCATCCAAAAGCCGATCTGCCAGTTCCATCCGTGTTGATTGTTTATTAGAAATCATTTCAGCTAAAGAGATTTTGTCATCCTCTGTTAGCATCCTGAGGGAACGTTGCGCTCGAAAATATATTGGCCCGCGTGGTGCCATATAAGATGGATAATTATCTGGATCGAGAACCTGTGGGAAGGTTGTTGTCCAAGGTGGGTCATTTGTATTTTGCAACCAGCCGCTTTTTGGGTCAATTACGCGTGGCAAATCTTCATATGGATGAGTTTTCGTCCATAAGGTTTTAGATGTATCGCCGGGAATTAAACCTTGCCAGTATTCAAAATCGCCTTTTTGACGAATTGGCACTTGACCGTTGAACAGGTGCATGATGTGTCCTTCTCGGTCTGCATACATCACCGTGAACATGGGTAGTTGTAACCGTTTCAGTACAGTTTGAAACTGGGTGAGGTTTTGGGAGCGTGCCATATCCCACCACTGCTCTAGTACACGTGGTTTATCAAGACCTACAACACGCAGTGCTACAGTTTTACCGTCTTTGCGCGATATGACAGGCCCGTGGACAGAACTTCGGACTAAAAGTTTTTCTGAGAGCAGTGCCCCATTTTTTTGTTTGACTTTCAAAGAGAGGGTTTTTGTCTCAAAGGGTCGGACTTGGCCATCGAAGCGATAACCATTGTTAGCTAGTTTTAGTTCGTAGGCATCCCATCCATCAAGAGTATTTACTGTATGAGTCCAACCCAAATTATCGTTGAAGGCGATCGCTAAAACAGGAATACCTACTAGCGTTGCTCCATAAGCATCGATTCCTGGTGCAGTAATCTGTGCTTCATACCACACAAATAAATCAGACCAAGGTAAATGTGGGTTGGCCAAGAGCATAGCATGACCATTCTCTGTATGTGATGGGGCGATCGCCCAACCGTTAGAGCCTGCTTGTGTCTCCTTCTGACTCACATCTGCAACTTGCTCTGGATTCACAATAAATGTGAAGTTCAGTACCCGCATCTGATGAGCCAGCACGTCTTCGCCTTTAACAGGCAAAACGATCTCAACTTCATCAGCAATCAGATCCTTATGTTCTTGAGCATAAGCATTAATTCCAGCAGCAAAGGCATCAAGATAACCGCGAAACTCTCGACTTTGTGCCAGATACCATGAATGGGAGCGTTCTGGTACTCCCACAGTCTGTACCCACTTATCTGATTCTAGGTACTCATCTCCCCAATATTCGGCAGCACGTCCCCGTGCTTGACCGTAGAGCTGCAAAAGCAGGTTACCATGACTCTGCATCTGGGCCCAACCAAAAGATTGGAAGGCACTTTGGTTATCCTTAGCATAGATATGCGGTACACCATAGGTGTCCCAAAGTATTTCAGTTTTAGTTAATTTAGGTGGGGAACCAAAACTTTGGCTTCCTATAAGCAAAACAAACATCAGAGTGAGTAAGAATGAAAAAACTCTGATGATATAGCGTCCACTGCGAAAACGCTTTAAACCCATAAGACTAAAAAACTGTATTTTGCTAATAAGCATTAGGGTTTTAGCACGTTAATAAGAAACCTGAGAAATCTGATTTTATGTGTTTCAAACAGTGCGATCGCTGTTTTTACTGATTAGAGTTTTAAAACTCCTCCTGACATTATTACTCAATAGTGTCTCTGTCAATTATTTTTATTTTTGGAGCGATCGCTGTCAATAGTTAATGCAAATATATTGACATAGCTTACGTAGCCCAGATATACTGAATCGCTTAAAAACCCAAATCTATTGAGAATTATTAGTTTTATACTTGACCTGTACTGATTATTTATTGAGAGTGATGACAAGCAGTCGGTTTATTGTTTTGGTTTTAAACCCAAGTTCTCTTTGGTCACTTCATATCTGGCGATGCACTGAGCGTAGTTGAAGCGAGTCAGTTTCCCTCCTGCCTCCTAACCCTCAGCAAGAACTACCTTCGTTAATAAAATTTACATATGTTAATATGAACTTCTTGGTTTAAGTACGGTTATTCAGTATGGTTCCCATAAAGACTGTTCTTCAAGATTCAGAGCAAGTCACTCGGTTGTTTTCTCATCTTGAATTTGATGGAAAAAAGCTCAATCATCAACCGGGTAGCGTATTGGGAAGTACTGCATTAATTGTGGGAACCACCATTGGGGCTGGGATTCTTGCCTTACCAGCGGTTACCCTGCCATCTGGGATTGTACCATCCACATCTGGGCTAATTGCTGTTTGGCTCTACGCTTTAGTTTCAGGGTTATTGGTTGCAGAGGTAACCTTAAATACGATGCGAATAGAAGGGCGTGCAAATATAGGTTTTTTGGGAGTTGTTGAGAAGATCCTTGGTAAGGTAGGAGGGCGGCTTACAGGCGGGGTATATTTATTCATGCACTATGCCCTCTTGGTAGCATACATTACCGAAGGTGGAGATATTTTAGAATCTGCAACGGCAAAAATCTGGAGTGTGCAGATATTACCTTCGTGGGTGGGGACAATAGCTTTCACGCTGTTATTTGGTGGCATTATGTATCTTGGGCGAGAAAAGTTTATTGAGAAATTAAACAGCGCCTTTGTCGGAATTGTCATCGTTTCCTTCTTGGGACTATTGTTGTTGGCAGGAGGACACATTCAGAGTACCCAACTGTTATTTCAGAACTGGAGTGCCCTTGGTAGTGCCATTTCTGTGATGTCTGTGGCGCTATTTTTCCAAAATGTTGTGCCTCTAGTTGTGACGCAACTCGAAGGTGATGCCCACAAAATTCGTCAGTCCATCTTTATTGGTTCTGTGATTCCTCTAATTATGTTCTTGGCATGGAATACCGTAATTTTAGGAAGCATCAGTCCTGATATGCTACATGGTACATCTAACGGTAAAATTATTTTTGACCCACTGCAAGTTCTCCGAGCAGGTGGTGCAGGGGAATGGTTAGGAGTGCTAGTATCCATTTTTTCAGAGTTTGCGATCGCTACATCATTCATTGGATTTGTCTACGGCTTGCTGGATTTACTCAAAGATATTTTCCTCATTGCACAGCGCAAACTTTCTAGTCGCCTCCCCCTCTATTCGCTGGCTATTTTCCCTCCAATGACTCTCGGAACGCTCAATCCCAGCATCTTTTTTACTGCTCTAGATTACACTGGAACATTCAGTATCTCAGTTCTAGGTGGAATTATTCCGGTGTTAATGAGTTGGAAGCAACGTCAAGAACAAGACAACTCAGATGGCATAAATCAACCACTCGTTCCTGGTGGGAAGGTGACGCTTATTGTCATGCTTGGAGTAGCATTAGCCATGATGGTAAGACCAATTGTGTCAATTTACACAAACTAAAACCATCAATAAAAGTTATAATGTATTATACTATAATACATTAGTAAGATAATAAATTTTTTTCGCTCCCCTTAAAAACGAAGTATGTACCAAAAAACAATGACTAATGACCAATGACTACTTCATCAAATGAATGATTCTCGCCTGGTCAAAATCAGCAAATATCTCAGCAAATATTTGCGACATACACCGGATGCAATTGGAATTAAACTTACCCCCAATGGCTGGGTTGCTGTTGATGAACTACTTACCGCTTGTGCTAAAAATAAGTTTCCGATTACCCGTCAAGAATTAGAAGCGGTAGTTGAATACAACGATAAACAACGCTTTTCTTTTGATTCTACAGGTACTCTGATTCGTGCGAACCAAGGACATACTGTAAAAGTCGATTTACAATTAGAAGCTGTTGTTCCCCCAGATGAGCTTTATCACGGCACGGCGCGTAAATCTGTAGAGTCAATTCTGCAAACAGGACTTTGCAAAATGTCACGCCATCATGTCCATTTGTCGAAGGATATTGCAACAGCAAAAGCTGTTGGTGCAAGATATGGAAAAGCAGTAGTTTTTGCTGTATATGCTGCGGCAATGCATCAGGCTGGTTACATTTTCTATTGTTCTGCTAATGGTGTTTGGTTAGTGGATCACGTTCCACCTGAGTATCTACAAAAAATTTGAATTTTAACTGGTCGCGGCGAGGAGTCCCCCACCATATATGTTGGTGGCGGGAGGAATACCGCTCCGGTACTAGGAACTAGGGACTGGGGACTGGAGACTGGGAAACATCCCAAATTTTTTGGGATGGGTCAGAGCAACTTTCATAATTTTTCGTTTTATAACCCAATAAATAGTCCCTTTTACTTAGCTCACTGCGGGCGCAGATGGCAAATTTTGCACCCTCACAGGCAAATTGCCTCGCTGTAGCTTTGCCTAAACCTTTATTAGCAGCTGTCACTAAGCGATTTTGCCACGGAGTTGCAAATCCATAATCTTGATTTTTCTTATTTAGAGTAACTTGAAACCGAGGTGATGAAGAGCTTCACGTAAGCGATCGCGTCCTCTCAGTGATTCTACGGTTGCAATCCGTTGGGCTGAGTGTTCTGACCAATCACCAGGGACATTCATCTTTTGTTCAGTATAGAATTCTTTGATGATGTCGTTGTAGTGAGCGATCGCTTCTTGTTGATCTGCCAATTTATAAGTTTCGCGGTGCAGCACAGCTGATTGTGGCAAACGTGGCTTAATCGCTGCTTCTACCTCTGGATTTGCATGGCCGACACACAGCCCAAATACACCATACACAGAGGAGGGCAAATTCAAAATCTCTGCTACCTCTTGCGGATGGTTGCGAATTCCACCGATATATACTGTACCTAAACCGAGTGACTCGGCTGCAACTGTTGCATTTTGCGCCGCCAACGCTGCATCAACTGTTGCCATCACAAACATTTCCAAATATTCCAGCGCATCATGAGATATACCGCGACTGTCAGCAACGTAACTCAGACGCGCCAAATCTGCTAACCAAACCAAAAATAAAGGAACCTGCTTAATATGTGCTTGGTTTCCTGCTAACTTGGATAACTCCTCCTTGCGTTCTTGATCTTCGACTGCTACCACACTCCAGGTTTGCAAATTAGAGGAAGTAGATGCAGATTGAGCGGCTGCAATTAGCAACTCTAGAGTTCTTGGCGGTAGAGGATCGGATAAATAAGACCGAATTGAACGGTGAGATAGTAGTGCTGTTAGAGAATCATTCCATGCAATTTCGGGATTAAAGGGAATTTCACCATAGCGCGACCGCAGTAGTTCTGTATGATTAGTCATAGTAAATTGATTTATGTTTATCAATATTTCTTTGCCTATTATCCCAGTGCTAAAAACACAGTACTAATTCAGCAAATCAGGTTCTTCGCGCACAATTCTCTCGTAGAGGGGCTGGAAACCGAACCACCCACTTGTATGCGACCCCACTTGAGTTTGTGTTAAACGGGCTGTTTCGTGTTTGATAGTAGTAGGCCTACCCGCAGCTTCTGCCAATAATTGGGCTTGGCACGATCGCTCTAAATTAATGTACCAAAAGGCAGCTTCATCTACCGTATGTCCCACAGTTAAAATGCTGTGGTTACGCAGGATTATGGCTTTGTTTGTTCCCAAAGTTTCCGCTAGTCGCTGACCTTCAGAAGTTTCTAAAACAACACCTGTGAAGTCATCAAATAGGGCATGGTCTTCGTAAAAAGCACAGGAATCTTGATTCAAAGGGTCAAGGAGACGCCCCAAACTAGACCAGGCTTTACCATAAATCGAATGGGCGTGAGCCGCCGCGATCACATCAGGGCGAGCTTCATGAATCTGAGAATGGATGGCGAAAGCAGCTCGATTCACTTCAGCATCACCTTTAACCACCTCGCCTTCTCTGTTAACTAACAGCAAGTCAGAAACTCGGATGTGACCGAAGTAAGTTCCTAATGGATTCACCCAGAAATGGTCTGTAAACTCTGGATCACGAGCTGTAATATGGCCGGCGATTCCCTCACTGAAACCAAACTTACCGAATAGGCGAAAAGCTGCGGCTAGGCGTTGCTTGCGGTGCAGACGTTCGTCTTCAACTCGTTCAAATACAGGGGGTTGTGGTCTAGGGTACTTGGGCATATTCTTTTTCTTCTTTCTCTTTGCAGGGAGCGTTGGAATATCCACGAAAGGATTTGAGGCTGTGAGATTCTGGGATGAACTAGTAACGCAAGATGCAACCAATATCATTATCCAGAAGATGGATGGATACAAATGCGCTCTGGGATGTGGTTTTGACGGCGTGGATATCACCATCTGGGGGTAACAGGCGGTAAATATCCCCTGTTTGAAGCGATGGCTAGGTTGGGCTACGCCTACACACTTCAGTTATTTGTAATTGTGCGTGTCCTTGTGCATCGCCGTTATCTACACGGCGATAGACTGTTTATTCATAATTCCTCCGTTTGGGAGGCGACTAAGATTAATATCAAATTTTTTTATCTTTGCCGACAATAGTATTAGTAGTTTTAACACCGGGGTGAATCTTGAAGCCAAGTTGCTCAAGTGTAAGATGAGAAAGGGACTCCTTCAGAATTATAGTAAAGGGATATCGCTGGAAGACAGTAGCTTTACCTTGTGATAATAGCAGCCTAGCACGGCTGATGCGTACTGGATACAACGGTTGTTGGTTGGCATCGAGAATGAATACTTTAGTCATGTAATTTTGAATTTTAGATTGGCAGAATGGCACGCTGTGCCAAGAAAGTTTTAAGAGCAGGAGTATGAGTTTTTTTTTGGATTGACCCCATACAATAAGACACTAAAGGAATTGACTAAGCGTTGTGACAATACCAATAAGAATTTTTAAAACTGATTCAGCAATTTTTTTATTACTCCTTTGATTAGAGAAAAGATAAGAATGAGAGCCTATAGGTAAACTCCAGGACTCCTGCCTTTACAGCTCATTAAGGATTTTCAAGGAATAAATCATCCAATTTTGTGCAGTAATTTCACAAGCATTACTTGGATATTTTTTATTGGGAAGTCTCTTAACCGCGATATTAATTCCTTTATGTACGGTAAATCGGTCGGATAACCGTTTAAATGACTACAAGCAGAAATTATCACATACAAATTTAAAAATCAAGTCGATTGTCACGAGTTCCAGGTGGAAGCAATGTTTTTAAATATGCTACTGATATCATGTCCGCTTGATTACTTATTAAACCCTAAGAACCCCACCCCGCCAAAGCTACGCTTTGTTTCCCCTCCCGAAGAGCGGGGAGGGGTGCAATGGCTGTAGGTAATCGTAACTAATTATGTGGATATGATATGACTAAGAATGACATGATGACTGCGATCAAAACGCCAAGGGAAGAAAGAGATATATAATTTTCACAAATTATTTAGGACTGCTATGTAGTGCTGGCTACGCCTACGCACTTCAGTTATTTGTAATTGTGCGTGTCCTTCAGCATAGCCGTTATCTACACGGCAATAGACTGTTTCTTCTTGATTTCTGCTCTACACCACTCGTGACTTAACATCAAGGAAAAGCATTAAATTATAATGGTTTTAGTCAGCAATTAACTGTACTAAAAAAATAGATTGAATGGCTGAACGTTGTAGATAAGTTTGCTCTCCAGAAGTCACTTAAAAATTTATAACCAGCGTACAAAAACTTTTTCGCTGACTTAAAAAACTCAGTGAAGAAGGTGTTGGCTTTCCTAAATTTAAAAACAAGTAGAAATGCGAACAGTGAAGCAGGAATCCTGTCACTTGTAGTGGTGTGAGTTTTATTTTAATTACTAACTGGTTGACTTTTTGTGAATATATTTGTAAATTTAACAAACAAACAAAAATTTACAAAACAATAAAAAATACTATGCAAATAATAAAAGATGGTTTGTAAAAAAGTAAAATGACCTATTTACGTTAATACACAAGATGATGTGTTTGTATAGTACGTAAATCTTAGGATTTCAAACTTTTTCAAATCTACTGATTGCTAGAACCATTCAGGCCAATTTCGCAATACACCAATAAAGAAATAAAAGTGATAAAAATAACTAGACGAGAAGCCCTGAAGCTAGGAGCGCTTACAGGTGGTTCTTTGCTGATTCCTATAGGCTTGCTATCTCGTGGACAAGCAGCAACTGCTGGTAGTCCTCAGCCTACTCGTTTTAGTGTTAAACTTCCCATACCGCCAGTACTTAAACCAGTGCGGAGTAATGCGACCACAGATTACTACCAGATCACGATGAGAAAAGCTCAGGTTAATATTTTGCCTGGGCTAACAACGCAGATATGGGCGTATAACGGTATTGCTCCTGGCCCCACAATTAAGCAACGTCAAGGGCGACAATCAATTATTCGCTTTATCAATAATAGTGTCGACACACCTACATCAGTTCACTTGCATGGCATGGGATCGTTACCGCAGTACGATGGCTATGCTGAAGATTTGACACGACCGGGTTTCTACAAAGATTACGTCTATCCGAACAAACGAGCGGCTACGTTATGGTATCACGACCACGCCATTCATAATACTGCGCGTAATATTTATATGGGTTTGGCAGGCATGTACATTGTTCAAGATGACTTTGAGCTTGGACTACCCTTACCCAAGGGTAAATACGATGTACCACTGTTTATCCAAGATAAGCAGTTTACTAATACTGGCAGGTTAGTTTTTAATACCCAAGGTGAAATTAGTCAATATGGTGATGTTATTTTGGTCAATGGTGCGCCTTGGCCGCGCATGGAGGTAGATACCTGTAAGTACCGTTTCCGGATCTTGAATGGTTCGATTTCGCGCTCTTATAATCTTGCCTTGAGCAACGGCGATGATTTTATTATGATTGGCACTGATGCTGGATTAATGAGCGCACCAGTTAAAGTCAAAAATTTCCGGTTGGCGACGGGAGAACGTTACGAATTTATTATTGACTTTTCTAAATACCCAGTCGGCTCTCAGGTAGTGCTGCGAAATCTCGGACTTCCTAACAACACAAATTACGATGGTACGAATCAAATTATGCGCTTTGATGTTGTGCGGCGTGAACCAGATAATAGCTCTATTCCCTCTAGGTTACGTACAATCCAGCCTATCCCAGAATCTTCAGCAGTGCGAACCAGAGAATTTAAGTATGAGCGCTCTAATAATCTGTGGGTGATCAATGGCAAAGCCTGGAATAACACCCGAATTGATGCTAATCCTAGATTAGGCGATGTTGAAATCTGGAAATTGTCTAACCCATCAGGTCGTGCGTTTCATCCTATCCACCTTCACCTAATTGATTGCCTAATGCTTGACCGTAATGGGAGACCACCTTTTCCTTACGAGCGTGGGTTGAAAGATGTCTTTTATGTTGGGGAAAACGAAACTATACGAGTAATTGGTAAGTTTGGCTCTAATACAGGTAAATATATGTCACACTGCCACAATGCGGTTCACGAAGACCACGATATGATGAATCAGTTTGAAGTGGGACAGGGCGGACGCTCACCTTTTGCAGTTGCAGCAAAGCCACTTCCAGCTCCGCCTTTATAGAGTTTAGAGAGGGGGCAGGCACGGGGCAGGGGGCAGGGGAAGCAGGGGGAGCAGGGGAGCCAAAAAAATTTGTATCAATTCTTTCGTGAAATGGTATGAGTACTTGCAACAAGTCTTTCGCCTTGTCCCCAAGTCCTCTTAGTTGAGCGTCAAAAGGGTGTAATTGCTTGTAAATGCAGGGTTTTTTCTAACTGCGGATGCTCGAAGCGAAGTTCTCTGGCGTGCAGATGTAAGCGACTGGTAACTGCACAACATCCATAAAGGCGATCGCCTAAAATAGTTACCCCAAGTCCTCGCGCATCAGCTGCATGAACCCTTAATTGATGAGTGCGCCCTGTGAGCGGCGTAAATTCTACACGGGTGTAATCTTGTTCTCTGGCAATTACCTGGAAGTGTGTCAAGCTGGGTTTACCGTGCTGCCAATCGACTTTTTGATAAGGACGATTTTCAGGATCTCCCCATAGTGGCAGTTCAATTTTACCTCGCTCAACTGTCACAACACCGGAAAGTATCGCTTCATAAACCTTGTGAACCTGGCGTTGCTGAAACTGCTGGCTAATTTGCCGATGGATTTGACGATCGCGTGCCAACAACAAAATCCCAGAAGTTTCCTGATCTAGGCGATGCACAGATGCAAGCGTCATCCCATCCGGTAACAGATGACGAAAGCGACTCAAGACACTATCTTGGCGATCGCTATAACGCCCAGGTACTGAAAGTAATCCAGTCGGTTTGTTCACAGCAATCAGCCATTCGTCTTCATAAATAATGGGTATGACCTCTCCCCAAACCCCTGCACTATCAGGGGAGGGGCTTCTTACTCGCCCTTCCCTTGCAGGTAAGGGGGCTGGGGGGCTATACCTTAACCCAGAGAGCAAAAACCCCATCAATGGCTGACATCGTTCAGCACACGCTCCATAAAATTCTCCCTGAATTTTATCCTGATTTACTGAAGACACTCCCCACCAAAATTCTGCCATTGCCAATGGTTTTAAATTATGTGTTGCCGCATAATGGAGCAGCTTTGGGGCACAACAGTCTCCTGTGCCTGTGGGGGAGCCTCCTGGCATCAATTGCTGTAATGATAGCGATCGCCCAGAAAAATTAGTCAGGCTGTAGGTAGCGTGCATCTGAGCTTGTAATTGCCGGGACAGTGCTTTACGCTGTTGTTTCAGTTCGCTAATTCGCGCATCTGTCGCTGCAATTAACTGCTGGAGAGGATGTAATACAGCATTTTGCTGACGTTTAAGTTGTCGTCGCTCAATTCCTTGCTGACGGCTTTCTTCGTCAAGTTGTTCAAGAGCAATTTTAAGTGCTTCTGGAGTAAACGTATTGCAGATTTGCTGACGTTTTTCCTGTCTTTGCTGTTTGCAATGGCAATGGCGATCGCTCATTGTTTGCAACTGTTGCTTAAATTCATCAGAAAGGGTTTCATACTGCTGGCGTTCTGTCAGTTGCTTTAAGGTAATAATTTCCTGTTTAATCGCGTCCAACTGTGCTAAAGTGCGGGTTTCTTCTAAAGCAACTTCGTCTCGTCCTGGAATTGGTGGAACCCAGTCCTCAACCACACTGCAACCATTCAAAAGACCGGAGAAGGCTTTGAGTACCTTTTGTTCGCCATTAGGCAGTTCAACTAATAATACTCCATACATCTTGCCTTCACGAGAATAACAGTCATTGTCGGCGAGTTGTTGCATTAGCCCGTGGGCGATCGCTTCAGATATTGAGGTGCGGGGTAATCTTAGGCAAGCACCACTTTGGAGACAACGCCCTTCGTACCAATAACTTGGAGATGAGTCGCTGATAGCAAAATCGCAGTCGATGAAATCTGAAAGTGCGTGCAGAACTACCATACAAAGTATGCTTGCAAATCTAGCTGATCTTAACATCTGAAATTATTGCTTTTGCTAGCAAGTTCGTAGTAAGGAGTTTAGCCCTTATTTTTTCTAAGCACTAAACTCCTTATTAAGAACTGTCTAGAATTTAGCCAGCAGAAATCGATGAATCGCTCTCCGGTGGATTGTCTTGTTCTGGTGGAATCGGTTGTTCAAATGAATTATCTTCTGTAGATTTCGCCTCTTCTGTCATACCATGCTGCTCTTGTCCTCTAAGCCCAAGATATGTTGCGGCACTGATTCCTTGCAGTGTAAGAAGTGTTTCATCAAATTCCGGCATTGCCAGATTTTTAATGACCTCCCAAACGAAAAATAGTCCGATCGCAACTGTCCAAATAAATGTTTGAAACCGATGAAAGTTGACTCCATTAATATCTGATAATATATCGTAAAAAAAACCTTCAGAAACGCGTTGACTACCTTTTCTCTTATTCTCATTACCGTGCCCATCAATTAACGAAGTACCAAACGCAGTTATAGAATTGATTCCCAATAATATTAGTGATTGTTCAGTCAAAATATTGGTATAATCTCCTGTTATGCCGTAGATAATCAGGTAAGATCCAAAAATTAAAAATGTCCAAAAAGCAAGTTGAGATATCGATAGACTGAACGGATTTCTATTTAATTTTTTTCTACCAAGAAAAAATTTAGCAATTCGGCTTTTGCGATATTCGTTTTCAAGATCAGCCTTTTCTGCGATCAATAGTTCCTGACCGCCAATCACCTCTTTTTTAGAGTAAACTCCTTCTATTCCAGGGCTACGAAGAGTGTTTCGGCAATACCTAATGAATATTAATACAATAGCCACAAGTAGAAGCAAACACAGCCAAAATCGCCAGGAAAACAGAACTATTTTTAATTGAGGAGGTGATAGAGGATTGCTCACCGGAATCGCCAGTTTTCTGGGACAGCCTACACCTGCTATCACGTTAATACTGTATCTGCTTGCTCTACCAAGAAGTGCATTCCATGCAGGTTGGGATGAGTCGGTACGTTCAAGTCGAAAGGCTAACCAGTTATCATCAACAATTTTACTTTGATTTTTACCCGGAACCATGACGATGACTGGTTCTCCGTGGACATCTTCTAGTTCATAGCCATCCAGATACAAGACTAATTGTCGAGGATCAAATGAATTGGTGGGATTAGCTGCTGCATTTCTAGTGGCTGCTGATAATCCTTCAATTTTTATCCTGATGCGATCGCCCATTTTAACTCGATTACGGCCATTGTCAGCAATGACTTGTTGAGTTTTAAGGCCGGGAGGCACTGAACATATCTGAGGCGATGCAAAATTTACAGCAGGGCCATCTGAACTATCTTGAGCAATTACTGCAAAGTTGATAGAAACAATCAACAGAAAAACCAACAGAAAAATAGCAGTAAATCTTTTAGCATTTCTATACATCGCTCAGTATTCCACTAACAGTGATTACTATGTCGGTAGTGTAACCGTACTTGAGCCATTACGTGTATTAAAAAACTTGTCTAAAAAATAATACCTCCGCCAGACAGAGAGGATGAAGAAAAAGGAGCGGTGGCCAAAGCGGCAGCCATGCGGCAGCAGAAGGTATCTATTGTTTGGGTTAAGGGGGAAAGGTTTTAATTTACCCCTTCCCCAAAATATATATTGCCAAATTTAAACCGTCAATGTTTAACCCTTGAAGATAGATCCGGGTTTTGAAATTCATATTTTTAGGTGCAAAATGTTAATTATTATATTTAAATTTTTATTAAGTTATATTTCTCTAAATAAGTATTAATTAACTTCAAATACTTACTGCAATTGCCTTACACCCGGATTTCTCGAAGAATGATTTCGTAAATAAAATGTTATTTAATTCTATTTTCAGCTAGCTATCGTTAAGTTTGTCAATATAATAGTTAACTTTTGCTATTTTTACTGCAATTTCAAAGTTATAAATCATTCACCTCAATCCTCCAAAGCTTTATTTTGCTCATTTCCTAATTGTTCTATTTTTTGTTAAGAAATATGTGATGGCACACAATCTTTTTTGCTAATTAACATTAGGTGCAAATTGGTATAGTTATAATTTATCCCATAGCTACTGGTTAAAGAATTGAGCATTAAAGAGTATCTTAGACTAAAAAAAATTTAGCCATGAGCCGGTTGGGAAAACTTTTTGGTTTACTGAGTTTACCTGTTCTAACATCAAAGGTTGGGAATTATGGCATCTAATAAAAACATTCAAAATAAAGATGGAAAGTTTTTTGGATTTGGAAAATTCGATAGTGTATTTAACGGTGGGCAAACGCGGCGAAAATTCTTGAAGTATATGATGCTTAGTGCTATAGGAGTTACCGGGACAACTGTTACACTATCACTTTGGCATAAACCAGGATTTACTCAAGTAAATCGTCAAGGAGATTGGCAATGGTGTCGGAAATGTCAAGCATTAAGCTTTGTTGGAAATGATTCACTAGGAGCATGTCCCGCAGGCGGTGTTCATGATCATAGAGGCAGTGGTCAATACGTATTGATTCTGAATTCACCAAATGTAAAAGGGCAGGATAACTGGCGCTGGTGCAATAAGTGTCAAGTGTTGGCTTTTGCAGGGAATCAAACACTTGGAATTTGTGCTGCGGGTGGAGTACACAACCATCAAGGAAGTGGTAACTATGTTCTCAAGCTCAATGAGCCAAACTATCCTGGACAAAAAGAGTGGCGCTGGTGTATAAAGTGTCAGGAATTAAATTTTGGTGGGAACGATTCTCTAGGTAGTTGCCCTGCGGGTGGAGTTCATAATAATTTAAGTAGCGGTGATTACACCTTAGAAATTTTGTAAACACTTTCGTAGTTTCGTAAGGGTGCGTTATGCTTTTGGCTAACGCACCATCCCAATACTTTTGATGCCTTACGCTTCGCGGTAATACACCCTACGAAAGTGTTCTTAAGTAGCGTTTATTCTTTGCAAACCAGTATAAACATTAAACCGTTCTCCGCGCAGGAATCCAATTAAGGTAATTCCAAATTCCTTGGCAACAGACACCGCTAAACTACTGGGAGCGGAAACAGAACAAACAATGGGAACTCCAGCAGTTGTAGACTTTTGCAAAATCTCAAAACTAGAACGTCCGCTTACTAAAACAATACAATTATTTAAAGGCAACTCGTCACTGAGCAAAGCTGTACCAATCAATTTATCCAAAGCATTGTGTCGCCCAACATCTTCGTGCAGGTTTAACAGTTGTCCTTGAGTATTGAAGGTAGCCGCAGCGTGCAAACCCCCTGTAGCAGTGAAGATACCTTGAGCAGCCCGAAGCTTATCAGGTAGGCTGTAGATGATCTCAGGTGTTATCGTTGGTCCAGAAGGAATCACTGGACATCCTCGCAGACGCAAAGCTTCAAGGCTAGCTTTACCACACACCCCACAGGCGCTACTAGTGTAGAAATGACGCTCCAAAGGCTGTAAATCTGGAATCAACCCGTCCCGCAGTTCTACATTTACAATGTTATGGCGTTGCTCACCATCTACCAATTTATCCACACAGTAGCTGATTCGTCGGATATCTTCTCTGCTGTTAACGACTCCTTCACTGTAGAGAAAACCAGCAGCTAGTTCAAAATCTGCCCCTGGTGTCCGCATGGTTACAGCTACCGTCTTCTGGAAAGGAGTAAGGCGAATTTCTAAAGGTTCTTCGGTGGTGAGTTGGTCTAAACGCGATCGCATTTTACCATTTTCCACAACCCAAACTTGCGCTTTGGTTTTACTGCCAGTTTGTATATTCATTACCTATAAAATTTTAGGCATGATCGATTTTTAGAAGTTTTCTGGATCAATATTTAATTCTCGCAGTTTTGCTGCTAAATGATCGGCTCTTTGTTTTTCTTGCTCGGCACGTTGCGTCTGTTGTTGAGCAAACTCTTCAGGTGTGGGAATTAGCTGCCCTTCTGGGGTGAAATAACGCAATTTATTTTCGTGAACACCCAAGTACAAACTTAGTTGCTGACTCCACAACCAACCTTGAGGGTTAGATTCTATGGGTTGATAAGTACCCCCAATTAAGATAAACCCAGCAAATTCTAAATTATTTGGGTCAAACCAGAAGTATTCGGGAGTGCGAAAAATATCTTGAAAAATTTGTTTTTTTAAACCTTTGTCAATCGCCGCTGTGGATTCAGACAGAAGCTCTACAATGATATTGGGATATTTGCCGTCTTCTTGCCATACTACCCAACTTTTACGAACTTTGCGTTCACACCCCAGGGCTACAAAAAAATCGGGTCCCCGGAAGTCTTCTGACTTACGCTGGCGGGGACTGTAGTAAATTGTCAGATTACCCGCAGCATAAAAATCATTGCGATTTTGCCACCACAATTCCAAACATTGTAATAGCAGAATTATTTGGCGTAGATGTAATTCACTTTCCAAGGGCGGTTCGTCACTATATAAGTCTCCTGGAGGAAATATTACATCTTTTGGGAGGTCAAAATCTTTAGTGGCGGACATGAGGGCAAGTTTTGGGGTGACATTAAGTTTAGCGTAGCAGTAGAAGTTATAGATGGTGTTGGCTGCGATATCTGAGGAGCAGTTGCTCTGCGCCTATGCTCATAGCAGCTTAGGATATTAGGTTTGTTTTTCCAACCACGCGATCGCATTATAATCAAGAACCCCTTTAAGCGATCGCTTCTAGTCACAGTCGCTACTTAAAGTTTTAACATTTATCTCTGCTTTCCTATACATTGAAGTAGGCATTTTTGTAACTAGCAACTTGGGTTATCTATATCTGTCTTATGTAGTGAGCCTTATACCTACCCTAAGTAGGGTTATCTATCTGAATTTGTTCGTTAAGTTATATGAAGTACTGAAAGCAAACTTTCTCAGAAAGTAACTGAGGAAACCAAAATAACCTTAACTTAGTTGGAGTTTTTTATGACTTACACAGCTGATGAAGCAACAAAACCAGCTTTACAAACTTTTCAAGACTTTGATGTAGATACTCAGCTAGCCCTACTTTGGTTCGGTTACTTGGATCTTAAAGAACAGCTAAATCCGGCACCTCCTGAAAGCGTTGAAGCTCTTGCTAAAGCAGTGTTTGACCAAATCCAGGACTTGTCTAAAGAAGAACAACTGCAAGCACAACGCGACATTATTAGTGGTGCAAATAACAATATCACCCAAGGCTATACTGCTCTAAGTCCTAATGCTAAATTAGACGTTTGGCTGCTGCTGGCACAAGGAATGGACAATGGAAGCGTCATCCAAGTACCATCTGACTATCAACTTCCTGGTGAAACGGATGAATTTGTCGCAATGATCAAAAAACTAGAGTTTGAGCAGCGCGTTAATTTCATGTTGAGTGTAGTGCAAGGGATGGGTTAGTTAAATCCAAGAACTTTCAAGAGCTTTTTAGAATTGGGGATAAGTGAGAGTAGCAAATTAAGTTAGACCTGGCTCCTTTTGCTCTCCTTTAATAGACTAAGTTAGAGCTACCGCAGAGATGCTTCTCTTTGCGGTAGTTTTGATGCAAGTTAATGAATATATTGGAAATGTTCAAGCTGGAAAAATGAGACTTGATTCAGATTTTTTCCAGCCGGACGATCGCATTATAATCAGGTACACCTTCAAGCGATCGCTTACTTTTATCTAGTAGCACATTCCCTTCTGGCCAATGTACTTGCAAGTTTCCTGACTGAATTGGCGCAATGTAGACTTGACAGAACAACTCGCCTAAATCATTCTTAAGAAGGACGCGATCGCGATCTTTTAAACCCAACTGTGCCGCATCAGTAGCATTCATTAGCACCGCCTCTCGCATGGCCCCAGTAATTGCATCCTTGCGTTCTTGCACCATACTATTAAATTGTTTGCCTCGGCGCGTTGCTAATAAGAAATAACCTTCTGGTAATTCTCTTTGACGTGGCAATAATACCCCAAAGTGTGCTTTCCCATCTGCTGTAGGGAAATTCCAACCAAAGCATAAATGTGAGCCGCCATACTGAAACTGGTCACCAGCCTGCTGTAAATGTTGAATACCAGCATATTGTGGGACAACTTGAGCAATTTCTTGACGGATAGCAGCTGTGTCAGCAAAAGCCAGCTTATCTGCCAAATCTGGCTTTACCCGCCTTGCCAATTCTAAAAACACTTCCCACTCAGGGCGCGTTTCCCCAATGCGTGGCCCCGGAATTTCTGGACTGAAAATTACCCGGCGTTCGGTGTTAGTTTGTGTAACTCCCCCCGGTATTTCATAGCGAGTCGTCGCAGGTAAAAGCACCACAGTATCAGCAGGTTCCACCAACATTTGGCTGGAGAGAACAATATCCATATGTACCCGCAGGGGTATTTGCTTTAGTGCCGCTTCCACATATTCTGGTTCTGGCAGCACTTCTAAAAAATTCCCACCCACAGAAAACAACACATCTAATTTCCCTTGATGTGCAGCATTAATCATTTCTGGAGCAATTAAACCTTTGTTTGCTGGCACTTCAAAGCCCCAATGTTGACTCAATTGGGCAGCATTTTCTGAGGTAATAGGTTTACCACCGGGAAAAACTGTCGCGTAGCATCCCATTTCTGCACCACCCTGCACCCCAGAGTGGCCGCGAATTGGCATTAAACCGCAGCCTTCCCGACCGACAAAACCTTTGGTGAGAGCTAAATTGATGATACTTCGCACATTATCTTCACCGCATTCATGCTGGGTAATGCCCATACTCCAAACAAATACGGCTTTATTAGCTTCTTTAACCATTTTGGCAAAGGCGTACATTTCCTCGCGGGATGTACCAGAAAGCCGCTCTAATTCTTCCCAAGATTGGCTTTCTAACGATGCTTTGAGTTCGGCAAAGCCAACTGTGTGTAAATTTACAAATGACTCGTCTACCCAGTTGTTAGCAATTATATGCTTAATTGTGCCATTTAAAAATGCTATATCCCCGCCCATGTTGATTAAGAAGAAGTCTTCGGCAAACTTCGTACCGAAAACGGCACTTTCCACAATTGAGGGAACCCAGTAGCGCTCCATTCCTGGTTCGCGGTAAGTATTAATAACTACAATCCTAGTGCCAGCTTTCTTGGCGTAATGGAGATACTTAACGGTAACAGGCTGATTATTAGCAACATTGGAGCCAATAAAGACTAATAAATCGGTTCCAATCCAGTCTTTATAAGAACAGGTGGTAGCCCCAGCACCGAGAGCAGCTTTCAGCCCCGCAGTGCTAGGAGAATGGCAGATGCGCGCAGCGTTATCAACATTATTGCTTCCCATTGCCCGCACAGCTTTTTGGGTAACATAATAAGTTTCGTTGACAGTACCGCGACTGGTAATATAAAAACTGACGCGGTCTGGTGTTGTGGAGCGAATGCGATCGCTAATTACCCCTAAAGCTTCATCCCAGCTAACACGACGAAAGCCTTTTTCCCCTCGTTGACGCATCATTGGATAAGGCAACCGTCCCAAGTCTCGTAATTGGGCACTTTTTTGTTTTTGTAACTGCGAAACATCCTCCAATAGCACAGGGTCAAAAGCTGGCATAGTATTCATTCGCAACAGCCGCAACCGAACATTGCAGAGATGAATGCCATCTAAAGTCCAATCCTTCATCCCCGTTGTTCCGAGAGCGCAACCATCACAGACACCTTTATCGAGAATATTCCACGCATAAGGTAGTTTGTCACGAGACAGCCAAATTGCCCGAAATACCTCCCAATAGTTGTTGGGGTACTGTTCGCCAATCCCGAAAGGCTTCCAACTTGCCCAGTTTGAGGGTGTCCAGTGCTTTTTGGGTTTAGGTAACATGATGCAGTGTGTGTGAGTTGCTGGATTATTTAAGGCTACCGTTTTAAGTAGCATTTAAGTAGCAAGCGGTTAAAAATCTAGACAAAAGAGATGAAAACTGAGAAGATAACTTTTCTGGCTCTTAACGACAACTTGAACATCTATAAGCACAACTTCAGCCGTAATAACAACAGCTTAAGCATTACTTATAGCACTTAGAAGATTATTAACTACAGCTTCAGCATTGATAACTACTGTTTAAGCTGTAGTAACAACGACTTAAGCATTAGTTATAACACCTTAAGCATTGATAAGTACTGTTTAAGCCGTAGTAACAACAACTTAAGCCTTGCTTATCAAACTTATAACGTTATTAACTACAGCTTCTTCTGTAGTTAATACTGAAGAAGTTGTAGTTAATACAGCTTTAATTTTTTGAGTTACAGCGCTTAGTCTGGTAACAACTGTTGAAGGAGGCAGAAGGCAGAAGGCAGAAGGCAGAAGGTCTTATTCACAAGGGGATTCAGACCCCTCCTGAATAAAAGCCACCAAATTAAAAATTTGGTGGGGGTCTT